>JBGCDY010000589.1:0-3814 GCA_045105835.1 Chitinophagales bacterium | reverse complement strand
TGGGGACAAAAAATAAATGCCTGTCAAATATTCTGTTTTTCTAAAAAATCATTAAATCCATAGTAATGAACCAATTGAATTCTTTCCGATAGATAACGGGACAAGGTATACAGCTAAATATTAAATTTTATAAGAATAAGATTTTGGGTTAATAAATGGAATTTGTAAGATATATATGTTTTCGAAAGATTGAGTTTGGAATAGTATTTGCGACCTCAGAATAAATACACACAGTTTTTCAAACATCCACACCATGAAGAATAACAACAATGATGGGAATCGTCTGTCCGTAAAGAGAGCATTTTACCTTCTTTCTTTCACGATTATTGCCTTATCAATCAATTTCATTTCAGCAAATGCTCAATTACACAATACCCCCACTTGTGCTCCAAACGTGGTCACAGGTTTAGATTGGGGAAGTGGTGTAGGGCAATCCAATTGGACTCCAACAGGAGGACTGACTTATAGTACCATTGTAGATGGACATACATTTACCTACACCTTTACAGGCAATACAGGTACATTGGCAGATGGCTCTCCTTACGTTTCAACAGAACTAACAACAAACAATGAATTAACACTCTATACCAATGGTATTGGAGTGGGAAATATCACCATTACCATAGATATATCACCCCCTATTGAAAGTGATATAGGTATGAGTATTTACCATATCAATACAGGTGGTTTGGGAGGAGACAAATTTACCGTCTCAGCAAGTTATTTGGGAGGTTCAGCCATTTACCCAACATTTACCACACCTGCTTCGCCAGATTATACTTCCAATGCAACAGGTGTACTCGACGCAACAACAGTGAGTTCTGTTGCAAATGGAACAGCAGGGCTTAATTGGACTGCTCCTTCCATTGACAAAATAACCATTGTATGGGAGGAATGTAGCACTTGTTCGACAAACTATCACGGTATGAGCCTTGGGAGTATTGATTTTTGCTCCTGTGCTTACTCAGGAACTTTTCAGGCTGAAAGTGCTTGTTCTTTTTTCGATACAGATGCCATTAATCTTACCCACAACAATGATCACAACAGCAGTGGCACACATACCCAAACTTATGCTTTGACCGATAATACAGGTCAGATATTGGTCATCAATAGCAGCCCCAACTTTGCGGCACAAGTAGAGGGAACGTATCAAGTACATGCAGTTAATTACGAAACCGCAGAAGGCATCTCCAATTACAACGTCGGCAACAATATTAGCAGTGTAACAGGGGATTGCATTTATACAAGCAGTGTAAGTTTTTCTGTATGTTCTTGCAGCTTCAAAACACAGCAACCCATTATTGTCAATGCTGCTGGTGGTAGTATTGGAGATGCAGATATGACTATCCGATATGTATTGACCGACAATTCTGGTGTCATGCTCGGAATTTCTCCCAATTCAGCTTTGGCAGGACAAGCGGAAGGCGCCTACCTGATTTATTCACTGGCTTATGATACAGCACAAGGTATATCGAACCTTACCGTTGGAAACAATATCTCGGCTGTCACAGGTTCTTGTTTCGACTTATCCAGTAGTTTATCCATTGGAGTTTGTGGTACTATTCCAACTTGCGCCCGATACGAATCCTTCACCAAGCATTAAACAGAGCTTCTCGTTTTCTTCTATTTCATCTACCCAAACACACATACAATGAACAATCATACTTGCACCAAATGCACAAAAGGAGTTATCACTCGGCTCTTATTCCCAATCTTACTTCTATTTGTCGGCTTAGAAACAGCTTCTGCACAAACAACCTATAACAGTAGTGACATACCCAAAACCATTCCTGCTACAGGAAGTGTCAATCACACAATCACCTCTACTTTGACCATCACAGGTTCAGGTATGACTATTGGAGACCTAAATGTGGGTTTAAACATCACACACTCTTATTTAAGTGATATCGAAATCACTCTATCCAAAGGAGCCACAAGTGTTATACTTTTTAATAACTCTTGTGGAAGTAGTGCCAATATCAACATGATTGCAGACGATGAAGGTAGCACTTTAGTTTGTCCTCCATTAGGAGGAAATAGCTATCAACCCAATGGAGGTTTATCCAGTTTTAACAATATTACTTTAGATGGTACATGGACTCTTACTATTGTGGACAGTTGGCCTTCTTCGGATGGCGGAAGTCTAAATAGTTGGAGCTTAATTGCCACCGAACCTTGCCTTGCAGTTGCACCGACTCTAAGCAAGTAACAAAAAAACTTTCCCAATATATTCACCTATTATTTCTTCCCAAGCCACGGAAAAGATACATCAATGCAATTCAAGAAATTAAAAAAATACTGCTTACTCTCACTTTTATTCATCTCAACCTTTTTCCATTCTAGTACTGCAAATGCCCAATGCGGCATCAACAACAATATTGGAGGAACCGTTTTTTTAGATGCCAACTCCAATGGGATTGGGGATGAAGAAGCCGAAACAGGAATCAAAGACGTAAGCATTGCAGCCTACGACAATGATGGAAACTTGGTCACACAAACAAGCTCGGACAAAGACGGAAATTATGTCTTACTCATTCCCAATGGTCAAAAAGTTAGAATAGAATTCACCAATTTGCCCTTTGGCTACCATCCCAGTTTTGAAGGCAATGACAATGCAACCTCTGTTCAATTCGTTCAAAGCCCAAGCTGTACCACAGATTTTGGTGTGGTGAATGAAAGCACTTATTGTGAAGACAATCCCAAAATAGCCCTTCCTTGTTTTGTCAGTGGAGACCCACTATTGGGAGGAGACATCGTCAACAGAGATGCTTTTGTCGCTTTGAACTACGATGCATCTGGTAGTGTAGCTCACCTCGCTGTTGCCTCCGAAGTAGGCGCAACTTGGGGCATGACCTACGACCGACGAAGCGAATCCGCTTTCATTTCCAGTTTCATCAAACGACATTCAGGTTTTGGACCATTGGGAATTGGAGGGATTTACCTCATTGGAGGCGTGAAAGGTGCAGTCGGTACAACAACTAATTTTTTAGACCTTGCCACCTGTTTGAGCCTCACAGACATTACCCGTGACGACCTTCCCGCCAATGCAGGAGAAGACAGCTACGATACCGAAGCCTACGAAAATATTGGTAAAAAAGGCTTGGGGGCATTGACTTTGAGTGATGATGGCACTACCTTATGGACCATTGACTTGGAACACAAAACACTCGTCAAAATTCCCATTCGTGCCACTTCAAACGATGCCATTTCTGCACCTGCTTGTGGAAGCATCACCACCTACAATCTACCGAATCAAGCCACAGCAGAAATGCGTCCTTTTTCGGTCAAATACTTCAATGGCAAAATCTATGTCGGTCAAGTGATGTCTGCAAGTTTAAGCGCAGAGGTTTTCGAGTTTGACCCCGTTGCCATAAGTTTTACCAGTAAACTTTCCTTTTCCTTGCAAGATGGAGTGGATTTGGACAAAGGTTGTACCACCTTCGAGGAAGGTTGTGAGTGGTTTGCTTGGACAGATACATACCCAACGAGCATTCAAGGCTACGATTCCGAAATTATCTACCCACAACCCATGTTCACCGACATTGGATTTGATGCCAACGGCTCCATGATATTGGCATTCACCGACCGTTTTGCCCACCAAACAGGCTTCAATATCACCTTCGACCCCAACAGTTCAAAATTGTATCATGGTAATTCGAGTGGAGATGTTTATTTCGCCTACAACGACAATGGAACCTATGTATTGGAAGAGGATGGTGACATCGTAGATTCAGGCGGAAACGTCATTCATTCAGGCTGTGGCAATGACCCCAGTTCTGGAATTGAATTTTATTGTGGCGAACAATGGGAAGGC
>JBGCDY010000588.1:0-3536 GCA_045105835.1 Chitinophagales bacterium | reverse complement strand
GGATAGAATTTCATAGACCTTCACCCCGATGTCGTTGAGTTTTTCGCCCATCCATGCGGAGTTTGTATCTATGGTTTGTCCTATCAGTATTTCGTCGCCTATCGTAATTATTGTTGCTTGCATTTCTTTGGATTCTTGGTTTGTGCTTTACAGATACTAAGATTTATTTGCCGATGCAAAGTAATGTTTTTTTGGTGATTACTACCAATTTGATTTTTGTACTGTTAAAGAATTTCCCCAGCATCATTCCATGACAAAAATTGTGAATTAACATCCCCCTTAGTTCCCCTTTAAAGGGGGAATTTTCTCATAAATCACATCTCCAATTGCTGCTCCAAAAATCTTCTCCTGCCTTGCATCAATTCTAAAATCCCAACAGCTTTTGTATTCCCACCCACGCTTTCCGTTTTGGAAAGGTTGTTTTTGAAGGCTTCAAATGAGTAGATTTTGTTTTGATCTTCCTTCAATGCCATTTCTATGATTCGCTGCAATTCCTTTGCACGTTCTGCATACCAACCATTTGTGAAGTTTTCGGCTAAAATTGTTTCCATAAAGGAAATGTATTTTTGGCGGTAGGCTGGTTTTTGTAGTAGTTGGTGGATGAGGGGTCTTTGTGGATTGTTTTCGTGCAAAAACGGGTCGAGGTTTTGCATTTCGTAGAGGGATAGGGAATTTTTCTGACCACTGTGATTGAAGCCTCCAAATGCCATATTCAAGTCCCAAACAAGCGGTTGGAATTGTCCATTCGCTCCTTGGTAGAGGTAATAATTGTGGGCAAATAAGCCAGAATAACTGTCCAAATTGACGAGTACCGTATTGAAGGCTAAGTATTGAAGCGTGGCATCTACATCCAAAACCGTAGCGATTTTTTCTGGTTCATAGTTCAATGTATGTGCCAATTGAATCAACTCTTTCCAATCATTTTCCGACTTGCTTTTCAATTGAAATTTGGGGGCATAGCATTGCGGATTGTCGCCCATGTACTCCAATGTTGCGCCTTTGGGGATTTTGCAGCCTGTCACGACGGATTTGCTTTTGTCGGTATTGCATTTGAAAAAAGGCTGTGCATCGCTTTCTCCAAAATGATTTTTCAGGAACAAATCGTCTATAGATTGGACATTGGAATATAAACCGTGATAGCTTCCATTGACATATACTTTCGCAAAATTGGCTTTGGGTGCAGGCATGTGTTTGCGGGCAATTTCATAGCCCAAAACTTCTCGAATACAGCTTGGGTCTCGAAAAATATTGGAAAGTTTGATGGTGCCGTATTCCTGGTAGGTTTGTTTTTTGCCTTTGTAGTCCAACTTGATATTGAAGGGCTTTTTGACCTCTGCGGCATTGAAGGAACTGTTGCCTTTGTAGCGCACGCCTACGCTGTCGAATGCTTCGCCATTGATGCTTACTTTGGCAAACAGTCGTTTGTTGCCTTTCTTTTTCAAATTGGTGAGTAATTCATGCCAATTTGATTCTGAAAAAGTCAGGCGAATTTCTTGGATGGTGCTGGTATCGTAGAAATTTTGGGCAGATAGGCAAGTGGTGGCAAATAGAAATAAACAAATAGTTATCAAACGAGTGCATTGATTCATAGCAAGGTATTTTTGGGTGAACGCTTAAGAACAAATGAAAATTAAAATGTCAATAAGAATTAAAAACTACTTCAATGTCAGTTTCTTATGAAACAATACTGGGAAACTTGCCTTTGAAGAATGAGCAACAAAATACAAATTCTTATTCGTTCTTTTATAGCCTTCAAACCGAAAATGTAAACTATGGAACATTATTCCGACTTTACCAACACCACTTTTGTCTTGTCCGCTTTGTTCACATCAATCATGAACTGCCTAAAATCTTCATACCTTTCAGCAGGTAGGCTTACCTTATTTTGCTGAAAAAAGCGACTGTATTGCAGCTTACCATCTTCGGTGAGGAAGAATTGGGCTTGGTAGGTTCCAAAATCTGATTTGATTTCAACAGGCGCGTCTGGCATACTTTCGATGGACAAGCCTTCTGGTAGGGTGAAATGGACTTCGTCTTTGTAAGAATAGGCTCGCTTCAACTCAATTAGCTGCGTGCGTTCTTCCATTTTTTCGGGTATGTGCGTCATTCGACTGAGCATATTCGGGTTGATTAACAATCGTTTGCCTGCTTTTGAAGCGTATTGGCGGGCATCCAAATCTACCTCCAAAACAACCAAAGGTTCGTCTTGACTCACGGTTGTAAATTCATATTCATTGATGGTTTTTCCACTCAAATCAATGGCATCTTGCAGCCATTCTTCTTGTTCGCGAGGGGAAGCCATTTTTGCGACAGAACGGGGGTGGTTTTGTTGTAGACCTTTGTAGCGAATGGCTACTTTGGCACTCACTCCTCCCGTCTCCAATATTTCGGCTTCGATGGTTCGTTCACGCATATTGTCTTTTGCAGTGCTGGCGGGAGTACGAATCATTCTACTTTTTTCTTTGTCTATCAAAAGTACATTCCTATCATCCGTAAAGCTGCCCAAATAATTCAGCGGACTTTGTTGGCTGGTACATTCGAGCCATAAGGTGTCCTGTTCGGATTCTAAAGGCACGGTTAGAAAAATGTGGTTGAACTGAACGGCACAAAATTCATTGCAGACTTTGGGTACTTTTCGCCCTGCCCGCACCAGTACGGGTTTTGAAGATATTTCCGCTTCTTTGAGCATGGCTTGCATATAATTGGTAAGGGCTTTGCAGTCCCCATAATTGTTTTTCTCCACATAGGCAGCATCAAAGGTTTGCCAACCCCCAATTCCGAGTTGTATGCTCACATATCGAGTGTGGCTTTGAAGGTATTGGTAAATCCGTTTTACCTTTTCTCGTTTGCTTTCTGCGCCTTCAATCAATTCTCTGACCTTGAGAATCGTTTCGGAGGAAAGTTTATCTCTGCCTTCATTCAATTGGTAGTACCAATTCCCATAGTTTTGCCAAGATTCCATATTCCCAGAATACCCATCTATGCTAAAATCTGCGGGTGCAGTCAATACACTCAATACTTGGTCTGATGAACTGGGGCCGTAAGGCTCTACTTCAATGGCTGTCAAATCATTGACACTCCAGGTATAGAGTTTGTTGTTGTTTTCTCTAGCAGTTATTGGTTTTAAAGTTTCGTCTTCGGAATAGTAACGAAGGGGAGGCATAGATAAGGGTATTTTGACAATAAAGCTTGATTTTTGGATTGCCAATTTTTCTTCAAATTGAGGTCGCCAAGAGGGGTAAAACATCAGCCCTTTTTGGTTGATAGTGTATTCGTATTCAATGGTGTAGGGATAGTCATCGTGTACCATTTTTGCAGTAACAATGCGGCTGTCGCCATAACCGCTTGACCAACTGGTAGCACTTACATCGGTTAATTCATCTTTCTTGAGTTTCCGAATAACTTTACCTTCTGAATCGTAAAGTGTTGCGGTCACTTTGCCCATACTCCGAAAATTGTCGTAGTATTCCTGGATACGTCCAAACTCTTTGCCATGTTCATTGAGGATGGTAATAGCGCAATACTTTTCGTAAGTG
>JBGCDY010000587.1:0-7066 GCA_045105835.1 Chitinophagales bacterium | reverse complement strand
AGTTACTTTTAATATGACAAATTTTGAGCATTTCAAAACCAGAGTCAAAGTCTGGAGTTCATAGAATCACAAAAATTGTCAAAGAACCTCTTTTTTAAAAAAAATGTTCCCCTTGCTGTTCACTTTTTTGGATAAGATGTTACTAAAGGTAGAACAAAGATGCTAAACGGCATCACTACACTAAATGTAAGACAAGTGGAGTCCAGTACCCACTCTAAAAAACGGGGCGTAACCGAAAAGCCTTACGAGTAGGATTTTTAAATCTTTAATGATGAGTTTATCAAATTCTTTTGATTTATTTCCAAACTACACACCAAATGCCTCAAGTTGGGGTACAGAAGTCATTCGCAAGAGCAACTTTAGCCTTGAAGATGCACAGAATTATTGTTTGACACATGATAAGGTAACTTACTTTTTTCATGTGAAAGATGGACAAACATTGACCATTCCTGGGAGAGGTACTTTCCAGTCCAATGAAGCGGTGTTCTTTACAGGAACGTGCATTTATGAAGCCAATCAAGGACAAGCCAATTCTTATCAGAAAATAGCCCGCCTTATCAATTGTAATTTGCCTAATGGGTATTACTTTACGAATGTAAAAGGTGCCATGCAAGTTCCAAAAGAAATCCCTTCAATCGGTACGATGTTCTTATGGTTGGGATTGCAGCCAAGTACCCCACTAGGAGACATTGGCAATGGTGTGCTTCAACCTGTATTGACCTACACACATACTGATTCTTGTGCTCCAAATCCAACTAATCTACCAACCAATCAATGGTGGATATCGGGTCAATATGTGAATACAGATAATAATCGTGACAAAACACTATTTCCCAATATCTGCAATGGTGGAACACGAATGGCATTGGAGGAAGGAAAGAGAATCGACTCCCTGATTGGTTATGATGCGACAACTGATACATGGATGCAAAATTGCATTGGTGAAGGAAATACAGGAAGAGTAACTTACAATGTGCAACTAACTGCGGATGGTACCCCTCAACGTCAACCTAGGTTGATTATTGAGCCTGAACCACATGACAATGCCTTTTTGTATTGCTCGGTTTCCATGTATGAAATTGTTTTGAATACCAATCAACCTTGTTCAGAACTATTGGAATACCTCCAAAACGAAAACGAATGCCCACAGGTAACCAATGCACGGGTAGGAAGTACTCCCAATGAAATCCTGATAGATAGAGTAGTATTTAGTTCTCCACTGTATCCGCAAAGCCCTAACTCGAACTACGTACAGTTATAAAAATTGAACTTTTAGAGTTGTAAACGAATTTTGCTGACTAATTAGTGGAGAAGGATAAATAAAAGATTTTTGGTTGAAATTATTTATCCGCAGCAGTCAATTTACCAATCGGTATTTTGGCTGCTGCTTTTTTATGGAATCGATTGAAGAATACTCCATAATCTTTTATCTTTACCTTCCCACCATTATATACCTCAACTCGAAATTTCAATTTGTACATGTCTAAAGATACCAAAACAACAACTTCACAATTAAGTATAGCTCAAGCTCGAATCAAACTTGCTAAAGCCAAAACTGCTGCTGCTGAGAATAATTATGAAAAAGCGATTTCTTTATTGGAGGGAGTAATGGAAACATTGGAGGAAATGGAGGAGTGGGAGTTGTTTATGGAGGCTGCTTTTGAGCTTTTGAAGACTTATAAAAACGATTTCCTATTTACAGAATTCTACGAGACATTTGGGAGAGTGCTTGCTATTCATGAAGAAAAGTGTTCTCACCTACTCATCTGGAAAGCTCGATTGTATAATGAAAAAGGAGCTGAACTGTATGAAGAAGGGAAATTTACAGAAGCTACTCAGTGCTTAGAGAAGACCCAATACATATTCGAAAAAGAGCAGGTTGAGAGTGATTTATTTATCTTCAATCTACTTTACCAGACCATGTCCAATGTCATGATAAATGATTATCCAAAGGCAAAAGGGTTACTCAATGCCGCATCGGAATTATTGAAGAAAGAAGTAGGTGTAGCAGATGATTTAGCAGCAGAATTTTATTTTTCAAAAGGACTGTTAGAATTTAAATTATTTAAATACGATTTAGCACGACAAAGCTATCAAAAGAGTTATGAGTTGTATTCATCTCAAAATATGGATAAAAAAATACACTGTTACTTGAAGGCTGCAGAAATACAGGGAGTATTAAAAAATCCAGATGAGGTGATTGGTAATCATTTGGAAATATTTGAGGCATACAAAAGTTCTAACAATAAGCGAGATAAGTTTTCCCTAGCGAAAATTTATATAGAACTTGGAAAGTACAATGCTGATGCAGGTGAATTTACTCAAGCACTATATTACTACGAAAGTGCTTTGACACTTTTTGACGAGATAAGTAATAAACTGTATTACCTTAAATTCACCTGTACAAGATTGATTGCCATGTTATTTCACGGTCAATTCCACTATTCCAAAGAAATAGAATATTATAAAAGGTGTTTGGAAATTGGGCGAAAAGTATTTGATAAAACCAGTATTCAGATTGGAGCTATTTATTTCAACCTTGCAAATACTTATGTCAATGCAGAAGACTTAGATTTGGCCTTAAAGTATTCCAAAAAATCGGCTGCTATATATAGGGCTTTATTGAATGAAAAGCATGATTACGTAATTGATCTTGATTATTTGATAGGGCGAATTTATGTAGAAAAAAAAGACTATTCGGAGGCTTTAAAATACTTAAAAAAAGTCTTAAAAGTCTATCAAGAAAAATACAAAGGGAAGTATTATGCTGGTGATATATATCAAAAAATTGCAGAATTTCACAACAGAATAGCAAGTATTTATTACGAACAAGGAAGACCAGAGCTTGCGCTACAAAGCCGCCAAATGGCACTGACTACTCTTTTGCAAGAATACGAAGAAACCAACTTTTACGATATTCCTACTGTTGAACAATGTCCTCCTAATGAATTTCAGTACCTATGTCATATATTGTATTCAAAGGTATTAGACCTTCATGCATATTTTCATATTTTGAAACAGGAGGATTCTATTAACGCAACAAAAGTATTAAAAACAAGCTTTGACACTTGTATTCTCACGATAGATTACCAACTCTATGGGGTTCAAAAAACACTTAAAACTACTGATTCTAAGCTGCATTTGATGTTCAATTTAATGAGTAGTTATGAATTGTCCATAGAAGCTATTCTATTATTAAGTAATCATTTAGAAGATGTCTCTATTCTAACACAAGCTTTTGATCTTCACGAACAAACCAAAACATTTCTATTGCGGTCTTCCATACAAGAAAACGAAGCGAAACTCCAAGTTAGAATTGATGCTAATCTATTGCAGCAAGAGCGAGACTTAAAAAATAACATTGAAGTTTCGCTCATAAAAATACAGCAAGAAGAAGTAAAAGGAAATCAAAAAGATGAAACCAAATTAAAAAAATGGAGAGAGGAATATTTAAATTATTTTCAATACCATGAAGCACTTATTCAACAATTTGAACAAGATTACCCTGAATACTACCAACTAAAATACAACCTTCAAACCGTTTCTATCACAGACCTGCAAAAAGACTTGGATGAAGATACTGTTGTAATTAGTTATTTCGTTGGACTTAAAAAGAGCTATATCTTTGTCGTCACATCAGACGAATATGAAGTGATTCCCCTTGACCTACCCAAAGATTTTGACCAACAAATCCAAGACTATCTCAATAGCATACAAGCCCAAAACATCACCGATTTCATCCCCCAGTCCCATGCCCTGTACTTCTTGTTGATAGAACCCATCAGCTATTTGGTTTTTGATCCCTTTGCAGGAACTCCCAAAAACGTGGTCATTCTGCCAAGTGCATCGCTCAATTACCTGCCTTTCGAGACGCTTATTCGAGAAATTCCCCACACTGCCCAGCCCGCTTTTCACCAACTTGATTACCTTCTCCAACACTGCCAAATTCAATACCATTATTCGGCAACTTTATACCATCAGTCCTTAAAGAAAAACGCAAAAGAAAAAAAGGAATTACCTTCAATAGAAAAATCAAATTCAGTTGACTTTCTTGGATTTGCGCCCATTTACACGAGTGACAAAGAAGCTACTCAAGAAGCATTACGAGGATTGGCAGAAGATTACAGCCGTTGGGCAACCCGCTCTGATGCCTTACGAGATGGCACACTTGCGCCTCTTCCTTTTTCCGAACAAGAAGTAGAAAACATTGAAGCTTTGTTTGCTGAGAAAGGATTGAAAGGGCAAAGTTTACTCTATGATACTGCCACCAAAGACCACTTCAAAAGCATTGCCTCCAATGCCAAATATCTACACATTGCAGCGCATGGATTGAGCAATGATGAATACCCCAAATTGTCGGGCATCGTGTTTCACCCCGACGAAAAAGCGACCGAAATCCACGACAGCGTTTTGTCTATGGGCGAAATGTATCAGCTCCAATTGCAGGCTGATTTGGTGGTCTTGAGTAGCTGCGAAAGTGGGATTGGGAAACTCGCAAAAGGCGAAGGCATGATGGCAATCAATCGAGGTTTCCTATATGCAGGCGCAAAGAATGTGATTTACACCCTTTTCAAAGTCCTCGACAAACCGAGCAGCGAACTGTGCGAAGCTTTGTTTGAAGGAATATTGGAAGGAAAAACCTATACGGAGGCATTGCGCTTGGCAAAATTGCAATTAATTCAGCGAGCGGATGTTGACCCGAAATCTTGGAGTGGTTTTGTATTGTTGGGGGCTTAAAAAATATTCAATAATCTGAAAGCATAGGTAACCCTCCCTCTCTCCTCTTAAATCCATCTAAATATTCACCGTTTTAAGTTTTCTTGCCATCTTCTTTATTTCTGACATATTTGTAGCGTAAATGTGAACACCTAATTATAAAAAAATATTTTTTCAAAAAAAAAATCATAAAGTGCGTTTAATTTTTTAGATATTGAAAATCAAACTATTAACATCAATATTAATGCCGTTTTAATTTTTCATTCTAAGGAAATTAATATTTTTTTGAAAAAAAATCCCTCTCCCTGTTCACAAACTCCAATAAAAGGCTACTAAAGGTAAAACAAAGGGTTCAAAACATCTGATGCCTATTTCTAAATCGGATTTACACAGCCTTTATAACAACACTTTTTGAAAAAAACAAGCCCCATAATTCTATGGGAATTTTATAATCATAAATTACTATACATTATGTCTAAAAAAAAGTATAATGACCCGACGACAACACATTGGTTGAGTTGTTTTGAAAATGACAAATTCAAAGGACACTATGCCAAGTATCCATCCTATCAAAGTGTTCTCGAAAGAAATGACCTTAGAGGAGTACCTTACTCACAGGACAATCAAAACCAATCAATGAGTCAAGGGGGGACATATAATTCACTAAAGCTTGCGCCCTCTACATGGGTGATGGTCTATGATCAAGCCAATTATTATGGACAATGTCGCCTTTTTGGTAGTAGTGTAACTAATTTGGATGAGATAGGACGCTCTACCGATGGCTATCCTTATAGAGACGGAAGCGTTCATTTCAACAAAAACTGGCAAAATGCAATTGAAAGTTTTAGGGTATTTAGTCAGCGCCCACTCGGTGCAGATAGCATCGTCAAGAACTTTATTAGAATTTATCAAAATTTGAATACAGGTAAATCTGCTATTGAGTATGACAGTACTGCAAACCATCGTTATATAAAAACTTATACTCAAAATGTTGAGTATAGAATTTATTATCCTCGTGTATTGCAGACAGGAAATATATTGAGGATTAACTTTGATGTGCGTCAAATCAAATATGGCAAGAATAATGTAGCATCAATCAAATTCGGCATGGATGCCAGAACGGGAGCCTATACTGGTGAAATGTCTGTAAAATATACAATTGGTGATTTATCTCTTCCCAAATGGATCATTCCAGCTGCAGAAAAAGTAGTAGAAGATACCATTGATTATGCAGTAATTGCGATGATAGATGCAGCAGAAGAAGAAGCAACGGATGGAGAAGCAACACCTTACTTGATAGAAGAAGATGGAGAAATTGAATCGGTGGAAAAAGTATTTTGGGATGAGATAGGAAATCCCATGATGTCTAAAGCAGTTAGTTTTGCAGGAGACCATATCAACCAAGCTATTGCTGAGGTAGCTAAATTATTAGAACAAGGTGGCTTAACCTATTTACCCTCCGTTGCCAGACATGCCATACAACGAGCTACTTATGCTTGTATGAAAGAAATCAACGACAATGCAAGGCCTTCTCCTTCTATCTATTTGGATTATGATGTATTGCAAAGTTCCGAATCGTTTGATATTGACTTTGATACCAACAGTGTGCATGATAATGAGTTTATCAAGTTTTATGAATACAGCCGTTGGTACAGACTATACAAACCAGACTACAGCCCAGGCTATTTACAGATGGGGATGTTTTGTTCTTGCAATTTAGATTCTTTGAATGATGACGATGATACAGATGGGACAAAAAATGATCATTTAGCATTGGATTTGGCTTATGGAATGGATGCAACATTGTGGTCTATTCAAGGAACGATTTACGATCATGCAGCTCCCAATTCTGACGACGACTATACTGCTCCAAATTCAGGTGTGGTTGCCTTTGAGAAAGATGATGACGGGAACAAAGCAGTCTTGTGGATTACCCCTGATAAAGAGGTCGTACACCTAAATAGTCTGATTACTGGAGACCCCTATTACACAACACAACTACACAACCTTTTGAGCGGCGACCCAACGGCTCACCTCTACCTTATCAATATCTATCGTTATATCATGAAAAGCCAAATTAGAAGCAATTCTCATTATGGGTCAAGTTATGACGGTCTTTTAATTAAATTGGCAGATGTTTCTGCCAACACAGCAGGAATGATAGGAAGCGCAGTAAGATGTGGAACACCCTATGAAGCCATAACAGTTTATGAGAATGGTCCATTCGGGAAATAAAGCCAAACCGATTGTTTAATAAGCTGCTTTTTCATTAAGCCCTGACAAGATGAAAAAGAAGTTATTAGACCAGCAATAAATAGATTTTATCAGCAGCAGTTAATTTACCAATTGG
>JBGCDY010000586.1:0-8219 GCA_045105835.1 Chitinophagales bacterium | reverse complement strand
TCTTCTACAACGACTTGAGTCCAGAAGAATTCGACAAAGTATTGGAGATTTCTGGTAAACACATGCAGTCGTTTGATTGATGTAGTGATTGGTAATCAGTAATTTGTGACTGGTTTGTAATACAAATAGAAATAAAAAAGGCTTCCTTTTCGAGAAAGAGGAAGCCTTTTTTATGTTGTATTGCAGACTACAAAAGCTTTAGAAACTTTTGTAGTCTTTGTTGTTAGTAGTTTATTCTTTTTTTGAGAGGAAGATGGACACTCAAATAATTTTATAAAATGCCATGAAATTTAAATTTCACTTCACCCAAACAAATCATCTAACACCAAAGCTTGGTCCACCAATTCAGCCGACCATTTATTCTCTATCAAACCAAAAGTTGTTATGAAAGTGGTAAAAAGATGTTTTTTGGATTGACTATGGTACTGAAAAACTGTATGTTTTTGTCGAATGTTGTCTGCCGTTTTCTTATCTAAGATATAGGTGCTTGTTGAAAATTTGACTTCACAAATATGAATGGCATGGTCTATTCGATCAATCAACAAGTCAATTTGAATACCTGGTAAATCATCAGTAGGTTTGGCAACATAACTGAATATTTTGGTCAACATGCCACTGATTCCCAACTTGTGTTTGATTTGGTGAATATGAGAAAAACAGGCATTTTCATAAGCATATCCACTCCAACTTTTGAAAGCTTGGGTCAGGAACAACTGCTCAAAATTCAGTGTTTGACTGTCTTTATTTGGTTCGATTTGACTGAGGTAAAACAAACAGTAGGAATCAGTCAGGCGATACAAAGCATCTTTCTTTTTTTTGCCAATACCCGAAAAAGTTTTGATAAAATCAGATTGTTGCAGTTCCTTCAAGGTTTTGGTAAAACTACCTCCATTCGGCAAGCGAGTAGCCTTCAAAATCTCTTGTCGAGTCAAGCCTTTTTGTTTGGTAGAAAGGGCTTTTACAACGCTGATATGTCGTTCATGTCTGTCAAACAAAGCAGGAAAGAGGCGGTTGAATTCGTCAAATAAAAAGCCTGATTCTCTGAAACACAAATTGTTGATGTTTTGGACAGCGGATAGGTCTCTGCGGATAAAATCGAGATACATGGGAATTCCTCCAAAAGCCATGTACATTAATAAAACTTGATAGCGTGGATAGTTGATATTTTTGGAAATCAGAAATTGTTCTGTTTCTTTGAGTGTAAAGGGATGAAGGTGAATGATGTCTGTAATTCGGTTGTGAAGCCCCCCTTTGTCGTTTACTACTTTTTCAATCATCCAAGAAGTTGCCGAACCGCATATAACAACGACTATGTGTTGTTTGGATGCCCAACTGTTCCAAAAATAGCTAAATCCAGTGATGAAATCTGACCGTTTTCCCGCCATCCATGGCAATTCATCAAAAAAAACAACATATTTTTCGGTGGTTTCTATTTTTTCCAATGCTTGGGTCAATGAGTAGAATATATCCAACCAATTATCAGGCACTTTCGTTGATTCAATGGGCAAACCATAAGCACGCATACTTAACACAAAGTTTCGTTTTTGTGCTTTTTGCTTGTCTTTTTGCAAACCTGTAATTTCTAATTTCATGTGATTTTCGTAGGCTTTCCGAACCAAAAAAGTTTTGCCCACTCTTCTTCTTCCAATCAAAGCAACTAATTCTGGCTTATTGGATTCCAATGCCATTGTTAGTCGTTGTTTTTCTTCCACCCTACTCACCAATTGTTGTGTTTGTTTCATTTATTTTGAATTGAAGGAAAATTATTAAGACTTTTAAACAGCTAAATGTAGGTGAAAAAAGGTAGATTTAGCTGATTGATGATTCTGTAAACAGCTAAATCTAATAAAATGTTCATCTTTAGCTAGAAAAACAAATTCTTTAGTAACGGTAAAAAAATAACCTGAACGATTTTTTAGCTAACATACCCCAACCCCTTTCAAAAGGGGAATTAAGATGTTCAAGTTATTTTTTTCTTATTACTTACTTCATTTTTCCCATCACATTTCTCGGCAAATCCTCTTGAAAAAGACACAAACGAGGAATTTTATAACTCGGCAATCGGCAAACCTTCAGTGCTTCAAACTCCAATTTTTGTTCCTTGCTTCTCAAACTTGCGCCAATAATTTCACCCTATTCTTCATTGGGAATGCCCACCACACCACATTCTTTGATTTGAAGATGTGCCCTTAAAACCTCTTCAATTTTCAAAGCCGAAATCTTGTAACCGCCAGATTTGATGGTATCCACTGAGTTGCGTCCCTAATTTGAAGTTTTCTTCAAATGCCCAAAAAACAAAAGGGCCTATCTTTTATAAGATAAGCCCTTTTGCTTGTGCCTTTTCGCTATTTAATCATAAAAAGTGTTAAGATATAATCAATATACCTTAATCTCTAAAAAACCTTTAATCATTACACTCAACTCGTCATTAAGACGCAGTTTTTTGAGGAAGTCACATTTTGGAGTACAAATAAATTAAAAATGCATAAAAATATAAAAAGGCTTATCTTTCACAAGATAAGCCCTTTTGCTTTTTCATTATTTATTCATAAAAAAAGTAGGGCATGACCTCTCACGCCCTACACCCTAAAAAACCTTTAATCATTACACTCAACTCGACTTTAGGACGCAATTTTGTGTAGGGGTCACATTTTTATGACATAAATTCAAATAATTTCTTCAGCTCATTCTTTGTCACCTTTCCCATCACATTTCTCGGCAAATCTTCTTGGAAGATATACAATCGAGGGATTTTATAACTCGGCAATCGGTTTTTCAACCAAACCTTCAATGCATCAAGATCCAATTCTTGTTCGTCGGTTATCAAACTTGCGCCAATAATTTCGCCCCATTCTTCATTGGGAATACCCACGACGCCACATTCTTTGATTTGAGGATGCGTCCGCAAAACCTCTTCAATCTCTAAAGCCGAAATCTTGTAGCCACCCGATTTGATGATGTCCACCGAATTTCGACCCAAGATGCGATAATAACCTGCTTCAAAAACGGCAATGTCTCCTGTTTTGAACCATCCATCAGTAGTAAAGGTGGCCTGAGTTGCCTCTGGTTTTTGCCAATATTCTTTGAATACATTTGCACCTTTGATCTGAATTTCACCAGATGTGCCTTCTTCTACGAGTTCATTCTGTTCATTCACCAACCTAATACGCACTCCTGCCAAAGGCTGTCCAATATGCCCAGGTCTTCGTTTCCCTCTATAAGGATTACTAATTGCCATGCCCATTTCGGTCATTCCATAACGCTCCAGCAAAGTATGTTCACTGATGGCTCTCCATTGCTCCAAAACCGATACAGGTAATGCGGCAGAGCCAGAAACCATTAGACGAAAGTTTTTTAAGGCTGCCGAAATTTGTTCTTGTTCTATTTTGGGGAGCTTGTTCCAGTGTGCAATCAATTGGTAGTAAATCGTGGGAACTGCCATAAAGAGATTGATTTCTCCTTTGCAGAATATGGAGAGTACTTTTGCCGCATCAAATTTGGGCAAAAACTCACAACACGCTCCACTCCACAAAGCACAAGAAAGGATGTTGATGATGCCATGAACGTGGTGCAGCGGCAAGATATTCAGAATGTGGTCGTCTGCTTGCCATTTCCAAGAAGTGGTCAAAGAGGTGATTTGTGTTTGGATGTTTTGGTGGGTCGTCACCACGCCTTTGGGGCTTCCTGTTGTGCCGCTTGTGTAGAGAATCATGGCTCGCCTACTGGGAACTATATTTGGTAAATCGAAATTTTCTGCTGAGTTATTGAAGTAAGCGGATGGAATGAATTGGGTTTGAGTCTGATTTGTCAAAACCAAAGGCTTCAATAAGTTGTCAAATTCTGGGGAATAAATTACCGTCTCGGCTTGAGTGTCTTCAATGACATATTGAAGAGAGGGGCGAGGATGCTTGACACAGAGCGGAACTGCAATGCAACCTGCTCGCCAAATGCCCCATTGAAGGCACACATATTGGAAACCTGCAGGGACTAAAAAAGCAATGCGTGCTTCTTGCAGGTCTTTTTTTCCTTTCAATAAGTGTAGGGCAATGTTTTTGGAGACCTCTAAAAGTTGTTGGTAACTATAGGCTTTGCCATTGCTTTTGATGGCTGTTCGTTCTAAGTATTGGGTTGCGTTTTGTATGAGTTGTATCACAGTAAGGAGTAGGTAAAAGTTAAAAAAATACTTCAAGCTAATTTAGAAAATCGGCTTGATTTACTGCAAAACTTATAAAAAGGGAAAAATGTTCTTTGAAGTAAAAATGATTGGAGAGAATTTGCAGGGAGATTTATTTTGATACACTGCAAAATAGTAGGAGAAATATGTGAGATAGCTTCACTTGAGGGCATAAAAAAAGGTAGGACAAGCTAAAAAGCTAATGACCTACCCTCAAAAATCTTTAAATCACTACACTCAACTCGCCATTAAGACTCAAACTCATTGAGGAAGTCACACTTTATTTTAAATTTTCTCAAAAAAACTGAAAAAATTTGGTGACACTTTGGCGAGTTCAGTAAGTGATTGAAGATTAAAAGTTTATGATTTTGTTAAAATATTTCTTTTATATTGATTGCACAAATTTATAAAAAAAAAGGATTTAATTCAAATTTAGCCAAGGACTTCTTTTATTTCTTTAGCCCATGTTGCAATTACAACGCTCCAAACAGCTGAATATTTTAGTGATTTCGGTTTCTTTTATCATATAGTACACACTCTTACCTTCTCTTGTAGCTTTTAGCATCCCTTTGAGTTTCATACTTGCGAGGTGATGAGAGGTTAGCGACTGCTCGGTTCCCAACTTAGCACAGATTTCGCCAACCGATAGTTTTTTGTACTTATCTAAAACTTTCACTACTCCCAAGCGAATAGGGTGTGCTACTGTCTTTAAGATAAAAGCCATCCGTTCGAGCTTGTGTGCCTCAATGCACGTTGTATCCGTATTAATTTGTGTCACAGTGTTTGGTTTAGTGTTTTTACTTATTATTTAATCAACACACAGTATAGAAAATATGTTCACAGATTAATCAAATACTCAAAAAGAATGTGATTCTCAGGGATTAGTTGAATGCTACATTACATTGGCGTAATTTCTCAAAGCAGATTTTACCAAAATATAGGCTTTGGTGGGATTGGGAATACGCAATCTTTCTTGTTTGATGGTTTCTGGTGTAGCGTCTTTTATTTTATTGAAAAGCGCTTTGTAGTAACGGTATGCCAAATAAACTCCAAACCTTGCGGTTTTTGGCAAAGCAAGAATTCCCTTGTGAGCCTCTTCAAACTCTGTTTCAATATCTTCTTCAATGGCTTTTTTTGCACTGACTTCAAAATTAGTGAAATCAACATTTGGGAAATAAACTCTACCCAGATTTTGGTAGTCATTTCGCATGTCTCTCAGAAAATTAACTTTCTGAAATGCTGAACCCAGTTTTCGAGCAGGTTCTTTCAGTCGGTTGTATTCAGCAGCATCCCCCTCACAAAAAACCCGCAAACACATCAAGCCTACTACTTCTGCCGAGCCATAAATGTAGTCGTTGTAATCTATTGAAGTGTAGTCAGATTGGTGCAAATCCATTTCCATGCTCTTGAAGAAGGCTTCTGTCAATTCTCTTTCGATGTGGTATTGATTGACCACTATTTGATAAGAATGAATCACAGGATTGGTACTAATACCTCTTTCTATTGCAGTATAGGTGTCGTCCTTGAATTCTTGAAGCAAAGTTGCCTTGTCAAAATCATGAAAGGTATCTACAATTTCATCCGCATATCGAACAAAAGCGTAAATGCCATAAATTGCATCGTGCAATTTATTGTCCAGTGCTTTGATACCCAGCGTAAAGGAAGTGCTGTAAGCTTGGGTAATCAAGCGGCTGCATTGGAATGTTGTATTGTGAAAAAGAGATAGCATAAAAGGGTTATTATGTGTAAATCTGAATTTTCTTCAAACTTAATTGTGTGTATGATTTATTAATTGAGGCTTGAGAGATGAAAGAATGGTATTATCTGACATCATTTTTAAGAAATGAATGGAAATGAAAAAAACGCTCCAAAATGAGTTTTCTGTAAATAGGGTATTTGTAAACTTATTTTGAAGTATTTTTAGGATGTACGAAGTTGGTTAAGAATAAATTTACAATTTGTTTTTCATAAAACACTGATTGAAAAGTACATTTTTGCTTTCTACATGCACTTATTTACTCTTAAATCACACTTCAATGGTTTCCTCTGTCTTCAAATGGTTTGTGAACGATGGGTATTCCTTAAACACTTCATTCGCCACGACATGACCCGATATGATGGAAGGTGGCACACCTGGACCAGGAACAGTTAGCTGTCCTGTGTAATAAAGGTTTTTCACTTTCTTACTTTTCAATGAAGGTTTGAATATTGCAGTTTGCTTCAGGGTGTTTGCCAAACCATAGGCATTGCCCTTATAAGCATTGTAGCGTTGTTTGAAGTCTTTGTGGGCAAAGCTACGTTTGTAAATCACATGAGAGCGAATATCCTGTCCTGTTAGGGTTTCCAAACGTTCCATAATGCGCTCATAATAAGTCTCACGAATCTGCTCATTGTCTTCCAAATCAGGAGCCACAGGCACCAGCACAAATATATTCTCACAACCTTTTGGAGCCACACTACTATCTGTTACCGAAGGCGCACAGACATAAAAAAGTGGCTGACTTGGCCATTTCGGACTTTCGTAAATTTCTTTACCAAAGAGCTCGAATGACTGGTCAAAAAACAAGTTGTGATGTGTTAAGTCCTTCAACTTTTTGTCGATTCCCAAAAAGAAAATCAGCGAAGAAGGAGCCAATACCCGCTTATCCCAATAAGTCTCTGTATAAGACCTGTATTTGGGTGTCAATAGGTGCTGCTCTACATGGTGGTAATCTGCCGCCGCAACGACTAAATCTGCTTTAAATGTGTGTGTATTGGTTACAATTTTTTGAGCCACTCCTTTTTGGACATCAATCTCTACCACATTTTGGTTGTATAAGATTTTCACGCCCAAACTCTCGGCAACTTTGACCATTGCTTCAATAATTTTGTGCATTCCACCCATTGGATACCAAGTCCCTAAAACCAAATCGGCATAGTTCATCAAGCTGTACAAAGCAGGTGTGTTTTCGGGTAGTGCACCCAAAAAATAAACAGGAAACTCTAAGATTCTGCGTATTTTATCATTCTTAAACATTTGGTGTACTTGCTTGCGAACAGAGCTGAACAGCTGCATTTTGAAAAGCCCTTTCAGCAATCGCATGTCTGCAAATTCGAGTAGCGAGCGAGACGGTTTGTACACCAAGTCATTGACTCCCACTTCATATTTATACTCAGCTTCTGCCAAGAATTTCTTCAATTGTATGCCACTACCTGGTTCCAAAGACTCAAAAAGCTGGTAAAGAGCCGCTTGATTGGCAGGAATTTGGAGTGTGTCGTCCTTGTCAAAAAAGACGGTATAACCTGGGTCGAGTTGGATTAAATCATAAAAGTCGGCAACGGTGTAGCCAAATCGTTTGAAAAAATCTTCAAAGACATTTGGCATCCAATACCAGCTTGGACCCATATCAAAGGTGAAACCATCGGCTTCAAATTTAGAGGCACGCCCTCCCGCAGATTCATTTTTTTCCAAAATGGTCACATCAAAACCTTTCTGAGCGAGTGAACAAGCCGCAGAAAGACCAGCGAAACCAGAACCGATGACAAAAACTTTTTTATTCATAGTTTGCTTACAACAGTTGATTAGATGTTTTGTTGAAGACAAAACATAGGTTTGCTGACAAAAATAGTATTCCTAAGAGATTTTGGAAATTTGACGTTTAGAAAAATGATGTTTTATTTCCCTAATAATGAGCTTTTTGAGAGCGGAAACTTCCAAAGCCTTTATTTTTTCTACAAAAAATGTTAAAGAATCCAAAATGGTTTTTTGACCAAAGCTCAAACTACAATAGCCTATCTTTTAGAAAATTAGCGTGTTATCTTGCTAAGAATTATTCTTTTATGAAATCAGACTATTGTAGTCTTTAGATTCTCTACGAAATTTGTCAGACAACCTCAAAAATTAAAACCTCAACAAGTAAAGACTTTCAAAACTGAGGAGGCTATATTTTGTTTATTATAGGATGCTTAAATTTACGTTTTTTTCGTAGCATTGGATGCTGTCAGTATTTGTAAATTGTAAATAGATTTTTGATGGAAGGGACACAGATTTTGAAGGTAAACGGGC
>JBGCDY010000585.1:0-3569 GCA_045105835.1 Chitinophagales bacterium | reverse complement strand
CAATGTACTTACTTGAGGGGCGTAGCCTCGACACCATATACTCCATCATTTAATCGTGCCGAAGCTACGCTCCTATGACTCATATATCAGGAATTTTTCTACAAATAGGGTCAGGGCGATGCCCTTCTAAATATCAAAACTGTCATTACAGCCTAAAATACCAAAACAATGTATCAACAACCCATAAGCGTAGCCCTTGTAGAAGACAACCGAGACATCCGTCAAGGATTGAAACTCATAATAGACGGCACCAAAGGTTATTTGTGTTTGGGAGCTTATCCCGATGCCGAAACAGGGCTGCCCCAAATCCTTGAAAGAAAACCAGATGTCGTCTTAATGGACATTGTATTGCCAGGCATGTCGGGCATAGAATGTGTCAAGAAAATCAAAGAAAAAGCACCCGATATTGACATCATTATGCTCACAGTTCGTTCTGACGACGATTCCGTTTTTCAGTCCCTACAAGCGGGAGCATGTGGTTACCTCACCAAAAACACGCCTCCAAGTCGCCTATTGGAAGCCATCAAAGAGGTGCAAAATGGAGGCGCACCCATGAGCTCAAATGTGGCAAGAATGGTCGTCGGTTCCTTCAATGCCTTCCGCAATCCATCACACAACCTGACCAGCCGAGAACGACAAGTTTTAGACCAACTCTGCAAAGGCAAAAGCTACAAAATGATAGCCGACACGCTTTCGGTGAGCCAAGATACGGTGCGTTACCACATCAAAAATATTTACAAAAAATTGCAGGTCAACTCAAAGTCCGAAGCAGTCATCAAGGCATTGAAAAACAACATTGTCTAAAAGCACAGGTCGAATAAAACCCACACTTACTCACCCAAGTACGACACTTGCTCAATGCTCCTTTTTTCTCCTTCTACAATAGCATAAATTGAAGCTCTAATCAAAACAACAGTAGTTTTTGAAACTACTGTTGTTTATCACAAAACTTCAAAACATCCATGCTATGACCTTCAAAAACAAATTATTCCTAACCGTTTTCATATTTCTCCTTTCCTGCAATACCAAATCACACTATAGCAACTTACCACAAAATACCCATACAGAGTATGAAGAGCCTGAGTTCATTTGTATAGTGGAAGCCATGCCTATGCCTGAATTTATTGGTGGGCATGAGGCTTTTTTTACTTTAGTTGAGAAAAATATTCAATACCCAGCAGATGCTCGTGAAAACGGAATTGAAGGAACAGTTTACGTTGGTTTTGATATTGAAGCAGATGGCAATATCTCCAATGTTCACATCAAAAGAGGTATTTCTGGTTGGGAAATTTTGGAGATTGAAGCCATGCGACTCATTCGATTGATGCCCAAATGGAAACCTGGAATGCAGAGAGGAAAAGCGGTAAAAGTAGCATTTATATTTCCCATTCGGTTTAAGCTATCAGAACAATAAACCTCCATTTCACCCCACACAATAAAACACCGAAACTTCCAAGGTCTCTTGATTATTCACCGCAATTATCACAGAATCGAACAACAGGTTCTTGATACAATCAGTGAAACGAGATTTTGGAAGTTTTGTCTTTGGGTCAAACAGCAATAAAAGCTTGACTATCTTGTTTGTAGTTCATTTTATTTCAAGAAAATCTATTTTGTCACAAAAATGTAATTTTACGTCTCTGCATCGTGACTGTCCCTCTCCTTACATTGCTCCATAGCACAATACATGCTTCAAAAACAAAAAGTGTCTTTTAGAAGATTTCTCCGTCAAAAACCATGACTTTAATCCCTTTATAGTAAGCATAAACAATTACTTATTGAAGGCTATATAAAGACGATTCGTAGGATGAATATTCCATCTCACACTTAAAGAGTCATTTAATTGTAATAATCAATTGTTTTTTGTGGCAAGATTTTTGGATTATTGGGTATTGAAAAACTATGCAAGTTTTATCTACAAAATACAATTGGCATAACACTTTTCCCACGCAACACTTCACCAAAAAACCAACGTTTTTATAACCTAATTCCATTGAATTTGCCGCTATTGCAGCGACCATCAAAATTCCGCTAAACATGAAAGCAAAATACCCCTTAAGGTATATCACCTCACATTTTAAAGCAATCTTTTCTCTCTTTTTATACAGCACCCTCTTTATTTTTGCAGGAGGACTGACCAGCCCTTTATTCGCACAAGCTCCACCTATTATTGAGCAACTTTCTACCTGTACACAGCCGCTTACGCCTGTGATTATTTGTATGGAAGGCGAAGACCCTGATGGCGACAATGTATTTTTGGACGAAGAAGAAACACATACACTCTTCAATTGCAGCTTGACTTTCTTAAATGATTCCTGCTTCCAATACATTCCATTGCCTGGTATGTCGGGTACAGATACCGTTTATGTGGTACAATGCGATGATGCTACGCCCTCTCTTTGCAGCACCTCTGAGGTGTATGTGACGATTGGCTGTGAAGCTCCCCTTCCCGAAAATGACAATGTTCAAATAAACGCTACTTCCATAACCGTCAATGGTGTGGTAACCGAAACCACTACTGCACTTCAGGGTGTCATCATTGGTGTAACGGAAAACGACAGCGATCCTTGCAATAAGAGTTTATTGGTGACAAACATCAGTAGTCAGCCCAACAATGGCACATCAGATGTGGTCTTGGGGCAAGTGAGCTATGTACCGAATGAAGGATTTAGTGGACAGGATGTTTTGGAATATGTGGTTTGTAATGACTGCCCTAAATGCGATACGGCAACAGTGGTTATTGATGTAACAGCAAACATCAACTGCAATAAAGATTTTTCTATTTGCATATCGGCTGCCGATATACCCGAAATCTGCCCTGAGTTTTGTGAGATTCCTTTGGATCAGATTGAAGGCATTATTACTACGGTTACAGATGGCACACTGAATAGCATTACAGAAAACTGCTTTAATTATATTCCTCCTTCTATACCGACTTCCAATGCTGTAGCAATGTTTATTGCCTGTACAGAAGCGGGATTTTGTGATACGACCTATGTAGATATCACCGTCAATCCAGATTGTGGAACAAGTCCTCCTGTCGCTATGGACGATGAAGGAATGACTACAACAGGCGGCACTGTGACCATCAATGTACTCGGCAATGACAGCGACCCAGATGGTCAAACATTGACAGTAACCAATATCATCACGCCTCCAGATTGTGGAATAGCAACGATTAACAACAACAATATTACTTATTCAGCAGGCGACAACTGCAATACGATTCAAAGCATTGTGTATGAAGTATGTGATCCTACGGGATTGTGTACCACTGCTACCGTTTTGGTTACAGTTGAAGAAGTTACAGGCTGTAGTTTTGAAGATGAATACTGTTTAGAGCCTTTGCAGAAAGTAGAAATTTGCGTACAATTTTGTGATTTGGACGGCGGAGCAGTTGAAGAGGTAAAACCACTTTTTGATTGTAGTATAGAAATACTTAACGATACTTGTTTCACCTACATACCCCTTCCTGGCTATTTCGGAACGGATTCATTGAGGGTTATAGGCTGCAATGAAGAAGGTGTCTGTGATACTCTTCTTGTATTGGCGCACAGTGGTTGTATAGG
>JBGCDY010000584.1:0-5203 GCA_045105835.1 Chitinophagales bacterium | reverse complement strand
TGCATCATTCCAAGACTCTAAGTAATGACTGTCAGGGCATTTGTAAGTAATGAACTCAGAAGTTTCGCCTTCTCTTTCATTGAAAGAAATGGTTAAACCTACTTTTTGAAGTCCAGATACAAACTCAGCAGCTTTTGGGTAGCTATAAGCAGGGTTTACACCGTACAATACAACTGCGCCAACTTTGCCGCCATTCATATCTGCTACCAATTGCTGAACAGCTTTATCGTCACCGCCAGCACTATAAGGAGCATTCAAATCAATTGTGCTGTTGTAATTGCCCAACATTTCGTTGATCGCATTCACTACTTGTTGCACATTTGCATCATTAGAACCAGAAACGACCAAGGACTTACCTTGTGCTCCCTTCAATTCCAATGCTGCTTTTTTGATTGCATCTGTTGCGTCCCCCAAATCTGCGCTACCTCCCTGCAATGCTTTATACAAGGCCACTACCGCTTTGCCTTCTTCTGATGGCTTGATGGTGATACGTTTGTCTGCATTACTTCCAGTCAATGACATGTAAGACTCAAACTGCCAGTGCTTGGACATTTTTGGGTGGTCTTTGCTGACCTTTCTATTTTTGATGTATTGTTTGGTGAATTCAGTAGGAGAAATCCATGTATTGAGGAAATCTGCTCCAAAACTGACAATCACTTCTGCTTTGCCAAAATCGTAGGAAGGAATTACTTTTTTGCCAAACGAACGTTGGTTTGCAGTGCTAATACCTGCATTGGAAATTGCTTCGTAAACAACGTGTTTTGCATTGTACTTTGCTTGGAATTCGCCGATTGCAGCACGAGTAGAAGGGCTAATGATTGTATCACTTAGGATAACTACCTGACCGCTTGCTTTCGCCAAGCCGCTAATAATTTCCTTATCAGCATTTTCCCAACTGATTTTTTCATTTCCTTTCTTCGCATATCGCAACCGTGCACCATCGTACAAGCTTACCACAGATGCCTGTGCTCTTGCAGAAGTACCTCCTTGTGAAATACCAGAAAGTTTGTTTCCTTCAATTTTGATAGGACGACCTTCACGCGTCTTTACCAAGATACTACAATAGTCTTTGCCATTGATGTAACTTGAAGCGTAGTAAGTCGCAATACCTGGGGTGATTTGCTCTGGTTTGTCTAAGTAAGGGATGACTTTCTTGACAGGAATCTCACATCCAGCAGCTATTGTAGCAGCTACTGTACTGAATCCCATTATTTTGAGGAAATCGCGGCGACTGCCTTGTTGTTCCGAAGCTACATTTTTAACTTCAGTCAATAAGGGCAAATCTTCAGAAAATTCGCTGCGTTTTTGTTTCAGAAATTTTGTATCGTTCTGTAACTCTTCGTATCCTTTCCAGTACTTTGGTTGCTTCATACGATTTTATAATTCTAAATTTCTATTATTCTTAATTTTGTGACACATTCAAAGAATTGAAAATTCGTTTTGATTTTCAATTTAAATCTTTTTTAATAGTGACACTTCTGACACTCCAAACCTCCGATATCCTCAACCGTCACCTGTTTGATCTCTCCAGATTTCATTTGTTCATGATACTTCTCATAAATTTGATAGTAATCATTCCCTTGGAAATTAACAGAGGTATTTCGGTGACAATTTATACACCATCCCATACCCAAAGTTGAGTATTGATAGACTTCTTCCATTTCTTCAATCGGGCCATGACAAGTTTGACAATCTAACTGTCCAGCATTGACGTGCTGTGCATGATTGAAGTAAACGTGGTCAGGAAGATTGTGAATTCGAATCCATTCGATTGGTTTTTGTTCGTACCCTTCGATGTATTCTTGATTTTCTGGATCCCAACCAATTGCATCGTATATTTTCGCAATCTCTGTCGTACCATGCTTAGGTCCTTCTGGAATTGCTTTGTGGCAATTCATACACACATTTGCCGAAGGAATCACTGCCGACTTGCCCTTTGCTGCACCTGAGTGACAGTATTGACATTCGATTTCATTGACACCAGCGTGCAATTCGTGAGAGAACTTGATAGGTTGTGCTGGCTGATAGTTTTGCTGACGACCTAAGCGTTGCGCATTATCAACGGTCTTGTAGCCCACAAAAATAATCAGTGCCAAAGAAGCAAGGGTAATCACCTTCTTGCTCTTCAAAGTCTCACCAAAACTCCATTTTTCTGGAACCAATAATCCCATTTTCTCTCGAACCAACTCTCCCAGTGTACCTGTGATACGGCTCAAGATAAATAGAATAGCGACCAAGATAGACGCAATGATTGCCAAGAAAATTGCCATTTGAGAGCTTCCCTTAGCTACAGCAGTACCTTCACCAGGGACAACGACTTCACCAGGAGGAGGAATTTCTGTTTCAACCTTGATGTACTGCAATACTGCATCAATCTCTTCGTTAGATAGATTAAAGGCAGTCATTACAGAGCCATTGTATTCATTGAAAATTTTCACAGCATCAGGATCTCCTGCTTTTACCATCGCTTGTGAATTCTTAATCCAAGAGTATAACCACTCTGTGTCATACTTATCATAAACACCTGCCAATGCAGGACCTACAAGTTTGCCATTTATTTTGTGGCAACTTGTACAGTTCGCTTTGAAAATGGTTTCGCCTTTTAGATATACAGGATCTTCACGAGGAGTTTGGGCGGAACTATCGGTGTGTAAAGCTAAGAATGTCAGTAGAAAAAGTAACCATCCAGTTATTCTGGATATTCCATTACATAATATCTTCATAAGTTAAAGATTAAAATGCTTTTTAAACTGCCGTTAAGACAGCCTTCATTTTGAGGTCGCAAAGTTATAACAGAAACCTTGAAAAGAGTAGGAATTTTAACAGTTTTTTACTATTTAGAAGAACTCTAAATAAAGGTCGTAACCACCTGAAAAACAAGTTTTAAAAATCCATTTTGACAAAAGGCCTCAAAAATTTTATTAAAATATGATAATTGGTTTCCTCTAAATTTTGAAGAAAAGTCTCAATTTGCGTTTCCATTTGGTTGCCTTTCCCCTTCAATTTGTTGAACTTTGTGACTACTTCACCTAACGTAATCTTAAACAAATGGCAAACTTTATTGAAAGACTCAAAGACCGTTGGAATATAAGGACTAATATTCAATTAGTGGTCATTATAACAGCTTTTGCATTGACTGGTTCATCTTCAGTTTATGTTTCTGAAAAAATAAAAACAACTGTTGGGCAATCAGGCTTTTTTAATGACACTTTACTGACAATCATTAAGTGGGTTTTCATCGTCACTCCTGTCTATTTGGTTTTGTTGGTGACGATAGGAAGTCTTTTGGGGCAGCGCACTTTTTTTGTGGCTTTTGCGAAAAAAATGTTGAAGGGAATGGCAAAGGTATTTGGTTTGGGAAAAAAATGAGCTTCAAGAAATATAGATTTCGACGACAATCCCATTCTGCAAAAACTTTTTTCGGGAATGGAAGAAAACACAATCTCAAAAAATACCCACTTCAAAATCCTATCCTTTTGAAGTCTACGCCCATTTCACCCCACTAAAATGCTCGATTCTCATTACAGTTTCCCCTACTTATTCTCCCATCTATTGAAACAAAAACACATAATCAACTGCAAAACAAGTAATTGAAGCAAATATATATTCTCCACTAATTTTTTTATTGAAAAACCCATTCATCTTTTTATTTAAACGCCTACCTACAATTTTCATCAAAGGATACATACAGCACAAGCAATAAAACTCAATTGGTGCTGACAGAACAAAAGTGAACGAATTAGAAAAACATCACTCAATGTTCATCACTCATAACCTTTTAAATCCTTTGATTATGACAACTTACAGAAAATTCAATTTGTCCCTTTTCGCACTTGTAATCGTAATTTTTGTTAGTTCTTGTACCAACTCTAAAAAAGCACTTTTCACAGGTGATTACGATACGACCATCAATCAAACGGTCAAAAAATTACGCAATGGCAAAAACAAAGAGAAGCAAATTCTCTTATTGGAAGAAGCTTATGCCAAAGCGAATGCCCGTGATTTTAGCAATATTGCTGCATTCAAAACGGATGGCAATCCTGAGAAGTGGCTCAAAATTTACTATGCATTCAAAGACATTCAAATCCGACAAAATAAAGTTGTGCCATTATTGCCGCTATTTGTCAAGTCCGAAAACCGCAAAGCAAATATAGATACCCGAAATTTCCACCAAGATTTTGTCGCTGCCAAACAAAAGGCATCTGAATACCTCTATACCATTGCAGTGAACAATATCGAAAGTAACAACAAATCAAATGCACGTATTGCTTTTGACCAACTCAATGAATTGAAGTCGATTTATCCAAGCTTTAGAGATGTGGATACGCAAATGAATAGGGCGAGAATGGCAGGAACGAATCATGTTTTAATCAAGGCAGTGAATCACTCTGGAATGGTAATGCCCTACAATTTTGAGCAAGAATTGATGAATTTCCGCACCCAAAGCCTGAATGAAAATTGGGTACAGTACTATCCTGAACCAATTGCAGGAGTTGATTTTGACTACGATGTAGTTGTCAGATTGGAGCAGGTAGATGTGAGTCCTGAAGCGATTCGTGAAAAAATATTTAGAGAAAACAAAACTGTTCAGGATGGTTGGGATTATGTTTTGGATGCGGGTGGAAATGTGAAAAAAGACAGTTTGGGTAATGACATCAAAGTGGAGCGTTTTGTGGAGGTGTATTGTGATGTCATCGAAATCGAACAGCACAAAACGGCTCGCATTGCAGGTACAGTTCAATACTTCAACCGCCAAACAAATCGCCTTATGGAGCAATTCCCCATCACTACGGATGCCATTTTTGCCAATAATTACATCACCTTCACTGGAAATCGAAAAGCATTGAGTAGCCGAGTGAGAGGACTTTGTGACAATGGAGTAGCACCTTTTCCTGCGGATATGGAACTGCTTTCACAAGCCAATTTCCAATTGAAGGATATGGTTAGTGATATTTTGCATGACCACAGAAGAGTTTTGGCAGCAGTGAATTAGTTTTTGTTTGGTGACTTGTGAATAGTCAAATGGTGATTGGTTGAATTGTAACCAATCACCATTTTTTTTTATTTGTCCCTCAAAGATTTGAGTTTGCACTTGTATTTTGAATTTGAAGTTACCTTACCACCTACTGTTCCCCGTCAAAAAGTCCTCGAATCCCCTCCTCACTTGCCTCACAAACACCTCTCTCCGTAATCAAACCTGTCA
>JBGCDY010000583.1:0-7740 GCA_045105835.1 Chitinophagales bacterium | reverse complement strand
TTTGACAAAATCTGCCAAATGAGACTATGGTAGTTTTTCAAAAATCGTCAAATAACCAATTTTATATTTCACCGCCCCTCAAAAATACATATCTTTATCTTGAACAAACTACTGCATTCATTATGTCAAAAGATACGTTAGTCTTGAAGACCAATTCTTCTTTAAAAGCTGCAAAAACTGCCTATGCTCAAAGGGATTATGAAAAAGTTGTAGAATTATTGGAGAACTTGCTGCCAATATTGGAGGAAAATGAGGCTTGGAGTGGTTTTATGGAAATGACTTATCTGTTGGCAAATTCTTATGTGAAAGTGGCGAATCCTTTTGCTGCCACAAAAATCATTGAAGCTGCCTTGGTGATTCATTCAGAAAAATGCCCTAAACTCATTTCTTCAAAAGTTCAGCTATATGCAGCAAAAGTAGAGGTGTGTTTGGCGCAAGGCAAAATGAGGGAAGTCTTGTATTTTTTAGATGAATCTGAATCGCTGATATTGGAGCATCAAATTGAAGGGCGTTTACGTATCAATCATTTATTACAACAAGCACAGTGCCAATTATTGATGATTGATTACCAAAAGACACGGGTATTTTTAGGTGAAGCATTTGACCTATTAAAAAACGAAAGAAACGTCTATGATACTTGGATGATATATTACCTACTTAGGGGATTATTGGAGACTCATGAATACAACTATTCTATTGCCAAGCAGGTATTTGCAGAGGCTTTAGAAGTGGTTCATTCAGATGATTTTGAGTACCAAACAAATTTTTTGTTTCTTATTGGTGAAGTGCATGGTTATTTAGGCAACTTAAAGGAAGAATTAAAAAATTACAATAAAGCAATTTGTTTGAACAAGAAGAAATACCAAGAAGGTTTTCCTGATAGAATCAAAACCGAAATGGGTATCTTTTTTTCTTGGGGAGGGTATTGTCTACAAAAATTAGGTGACTCTGCTCGGGCGACTCACTATTTTGAAAATGCACTGGTGTACTACCAACAAGTGGCGGCAAAACCTGAAACCGCAGATGGCATATTGCCTATCTATCTTTCGATTGCTCATATTTATGGGGCGCAAAAAAAGCATCGCAAACAGATTGAATACTTGCAAAGGGCTTTGACAATCGAGGAGGAGGAACTGGGCGAAAAACATACCGATACTGCAATGACCTACAATAATATCGGTTTGTGCCATCTATTCCTTGAAGAAATGGATGCTGCCTTGCCTTATCTTGAGAAAGCATTGACGCTGGCAAAAGGTATAAATGCAGATGCAATGTATGAAACTGGTATGTGTCACAATGCCTTGGGTGCTTTTTGGAGTAAAAAAAAGGAGTACATCAAAGCCAATGATTATTTCAGTCAATCTTTGCGAATTTATCAAAATATATATGGCAAAAAACACGCTAAAATAGGGTCGAATTTTCTGCAACTCGCCAAAAGTCTCTACCTTCAAGGAGCATTGAGGGATTCTATAGAACATTGCCAATTGGCGTTGACGGCTTCCATTATTGATTTCAATTCAAGAGGTATCTATGATTTGCCTAATGTAAACCAGTGTTTTTTTATTGAAGGGGATTTCTTCTTGGAGGTGTTGATTCAAAAGGCAAAAGCTTTGTATGATTATTTTCATTTTTTAGAAAAACAGGAAAATTCCGAAACCTTCAAAGCATTGACAGCAAGTTTGGAGGCTTGTCAATTGGCTGCAAACTACTTGAAGCTGCTGCAAAAGACGCTTAAAATGGAGCAGTCGAAGTTGATTTTTGCAGAGAAAATGACTCCAATTTATCAGTTGGCGATGCAAACCATCTCTTTGTTGGTCAATTGCTTGCAGGACAAAACGGTTTGGGAGCGTGCATTTGATTTTCTCGAACTGGAAAAATCATTCTTATTGCGTTCTGCGATGTCGGAAAGTGAAGCCAAATTCAATACCGAAATAGAACCTTCGCTGCTCGAAGAAGAACAAGGCCTGCGAAATCAGATTGGAACATACCTCCAAAAAATAAAAATAGAGGAAGGGAAAGGAGAGGAAAAAAATGAGTTGGCAATCAAGGAATGGAAACAAACGCACTTTGATTATCTGCAAAAGCACCACCAAATCATCGAAAAATTTGAAAAGGACTATCCCGAATATTACCGATTGAAATACGACCTCCAAACAGCAAACATTGAAGTTCTTCAAGCGGAATTGGAGGAAAATACAGTTGTGTTGAATTATTTTATTGGCACTGAAATAGGCTATGTTTTTGCCATTTCACGAGATGAATATCAGGTAGTTCCAGTGAATATTCCTGCTGATTTTGAGGCGCAAGTTCAGGAGTACATGGAGAGCATTCACGCCCAAAATTTTGAGAAATTCGCTTATCATTCCTACGATTTGTATTGTTTGCTGATACAGCCTGTTTCGGACATTATATTCGACCTTTTTGAAGAGAATTTGAAGCAGTTGGTAGTTCTGCCGAGTGCTTGCCTGCATTATTTACCCTTCGAAACCCTTATTTGTCAGTCAGTAAATGAGAACCATTCTGCCTTTCATGAATTGGACTACTTGCTGCGATATTGTGATATTCAGTATCACCATTCAGCTACCTTGTACCTTCAATATTTGCAGAAAAAGTCCGAAAAATCCATTGTTCAAATTGCTTTGAGGGAGGAAAATTCTTTTGATTTTATCGGCTTTGCACCCATTTATACGAGTGGCGAAGCAAGTACACAGGAGATACTTCGCAATTTGGCAAGGGATTATGAACAGTGGGCAAGTCGCTCGGAAGCTCTTAGAGAGAATGATGCTTTTGCACCATTGCCTTTCACCGAAAAAGAGGTGAGAAATGTGGCTAACTTATTTGTGGAAAAAGGATTGAAGGAACAAAGTTTTTTATACGATTCTGCCACCAAACAGCATTTCAAAACTTTCGCTCCTCATGCAAAATATATTCACATTGCAGCGCATGGACTCACCAATGACCAAAACCCCCAATTATCGGGTATTGTATTGCATCCAAATGGAGATTCCAAAGAGATGTATGACAGTGTTTTATCTATGGGCGAGATGTATCAGCTTCGATTGGAGGCAGATTTGGTGGTTTTGAGTAGTTGTGAGAGTGGCATTGGAAAATTGGCAAAAGGGGAGGGAATGATTGCGATGAATCGAGGGTTTTTGTATGCAGGGGCGAAAAATGTAATTTACACCCTTTTCAAAGTATTGGACAAACCGAGTAGCGACTTGTGTGAGTTGTTGTTTGCAGAAATATTGGAGGGCAAATCTTATAGTGAGGCATTGCGATTGGCAAAGCTGAAATTGATCAATCGAAAAGATATTGACCCGAAATCTTGGTGTGGTTTTGTGCTGTTGGGGGTGTGAAAATAAACCAAGCTTCCCACACATCGCGTACAAGTTTTCAAATTTCCCCGGACTTCACCATCTGCCATACCTTCTTCTCCAAACCCTTAATGCACCTCACCTTCTGAGATCTAACAACTTCTCTGCTTTTGTAGTTCATACTTTTTTGGATGGCCTCAATGGAATAACGGCGGTAAAAAAATAGGTACAAAATCGTTTTGCAGGGGTCTTTCATTTTCTTCAATAATTGGGCAATCATCTTTTTTCTATCCTTCAATTGAAGTTGTTTTTCTGCGTCTATTTCTGGAGAGGGAATGTGCTTCAAAGGTTCATCCGAAACCGTTGTTTTCTTCTTTTCTCTACGTTTGAGGAATACATTTTTACCAATCGCAAAAAGGTAAGTTTTTAGTTGGCTGCTCATTTTGTTTAGTTTACCCATATGTGCATTTTTGTATATAATGATGATGCTGTCCTGAAAAATATCAATCGCCTCTTCCTCCTCACACTTGAACTTTCCCAATAGCCACAGTACAAAAACAGGTCTAAACTCCTCATACAGCATATTCACCGCCTTGGATTTTCCTGCCTTGAAGTCTGTCAGCCACTCATTGAAGTTTTCCATCGTTGAATTGGGGTTTGTTTTGGGAAAGAAATAGTACAAAACAAAAATACAGAAACTTTTTTTGAAAAAAATCACACTTGGATGTTCACGAATTGAAATAAAAAGGGATTAAGGGAAAACACTCATAAAAAATACCTACTTCGATAGCAATTATCATAATCCCTTAAACAACGCATATCATGAAAAAAAATAATGACTTTTATTCGGTACACAATCGCTTTTATCTATTCTTAATTACACTCTGTACAATAATCAATTTCCCATACTTGCACGCACAAACGCCTATTCCAAATGGGAATGAATTTCAAGTCAATACTCATACCTCCAATAATCAAAGAGGCCCTGGTATAGCTTTGGATGAGGATGGTAATTTTGTTGTTTCTTGGGGAAGCTCAGAACAGGATGGTAGTGATTCTGGTATCTATGCTCAACTTTTCAATAAAGATGGTTCACCCAAAGGAAATGAATTTCGAGTAAACACCACTACTGCATCTGTTCAATCAGGAGCGAGTGTAGGTATGGATAGAGATGGAGACTTTGTCATTGCATGGCAAAGTGATGGACAAGATGGAAGTGGATTCGGGATTTATGCAAAACAGTATGATAAAAATGGAAATCCCACCAGTGGTGAATTTCAGGTGAATAGCCATACGAGCAGTAGTCAAGTGTCTCCGAGTGTAGCTATGGATTGCGATGGCAATTTTGTCATCACTTGGACAAGTGACGGTCAAGATGGGAGTGGTAGTGGAATTTATGCTCAGCGATATAACAGTGATGGCACCACCAATGACAATGAATTTTTAGTCAACACCCATACTGATAATAACCAAGAAATTTCAAAGATAGACGTGGCTTGCGACGGTCATTTTATCATCACTTGGCAAAGCCTCAACCAAGATGGAAGCGCTAATGGAATTTTTGCTCAACGTTATAATAATGATGGAACTATTGAAGGTGGAGAGTTTCAAGTGAATACCTACACAGCAAATCACCAAGCGGGATCAAACGTTGGTATAAATAACGATGGAGTATTTGTCATTGCTTGGCAAAGCAAAGCACAAGCAAGTACTGAAAAAAATCATGATGTATATGCACAGCTATACAACAATAATGGAACGCCTAATGGCAGTGAATTTTTAGTCAATACCGTCACAATTAATGGTGCTCAAAGTGCTGTAAACACGGACATAGATGAGGATGGTAATTTTGTCATTGCTTGGCAAAGCGGTACAGGTTTCTCTTTTAATGTTTTTGCTCAGCTTTACGATAGCAATGGAATGCCAGAGGGCAATCAATTTAGAGTCAACACATTTACATCTGGGAGACAAAGATTTCCAAGTGTTGGGATGGTCAATGATGGTGATTTTGTCATTGCTTTGCAGAGTGAATATCAAGATGGGAGCGGAGATGGAATTTTTGCTAGGCGATATGGAGTATTCAGTACAAATGAAGTGCCAACACTTTCTGAATGGGGGTTACTCATATTAGCATTGTTACTAATGATTTTGGGTACATTGTATTTATTGCAGCCTCGATTTGATGAAAAATACGATGGTATTTAGTAGGGCGAGCTTATTGAAGTGAGAAAGTAGGGTATAAAACATTTTTTTAAAATCAAAAAAACAAATAAAAAGCCCACTTCCCAAAAGAAGCAGGCTTTTTCATTTGAATGGCTAAAATAATCACTTACTGCTTCAAAAACTTCCCTCTCACAAATCCCTCTGGAGTCTCTATCGAAACCGTATAAAAACCAGCCGTCAAAGCCCGTACATCCACTTCAATAGCATTTTCTCCTCGCATGACTTGAAGCGATTCTTGCTTCAACAATTTACCATGCACATCATACAAGAACAAATTCACTTGGTGACCAGCCGTCCCAAAGACTACTTGTAAGTTGTCGAGAGCAGGCACAGGGAACAGCTGGTATAGTGCCAAGGTACTAGATTGGTCAATTGGATCTTCCAAGGCGTTTTTGCCTCCACTGCTGCCATTCGGCGAAATTGTCACCGCTGCTTCGTCGTCCTCTTGTGGAATCGTTCCAGCATTGTTGTCAGGACTAGAGTCTACATCCGTTTGGTCGAGTGATTTGACCTGTGCAAAATTGGTAACAGCAGAAGTTGCCAATGCAAATAAGGTCAAATCCAAAGTAGCCGTTTCACCTGCTGCCAAATCTGGAATGGTCCAAGTTTGGAAGTAGAGGTTGAAACTGCCTTTGGACAACTCTCTGGAAGTGAATGCCAAACCTGTTGGAATAGGAGTCGAAACCACGACATTCGTTGCCGTTTCGGTTCCTGCATTGGTGGCAGTGATGGTGAAATCTACTTTTGTCCAACGATTGAAGGTCGGGGAAGCAGCCTCGTATTGAAGCTCCAAGTCTACGCCATCTATTGGGTTGGTATCGCCTGTGATTTCCACTTGTGCAAAGGCTTCATCGTCCTCTTGTGCCGTGCAGCAAATACCATTATCAGGCGTAGAGTCAATATCCCCTTGCACTTGTGAGGCAACTTGAGCAAATACATCTAAGCCACCTGTGAAGCCTGTATTTGAATACCGAATGACCGTTGAAGTGGATTCTCCAGGCATCAAATTGAAGAAAGTCATTCCGTTGATTCCTTGTGCGGGAGCACTGTAAAAACAGTTGCCTTGACAATCTGCAAATTCAAAAGAATTGAAGGTGAAATCGCTCGGCAAATCTATTGATATGGTTGCGCCGTCCATTTCTATTTCGGCATCGCTGCTGTTGCGGACTTCCATATAAAACTCTACCAATTCTCCTTCATCATAACTCGCTTGAAGGGGATAAAAATCAACCAATTCAAAATCTACTTTTCGATTGTCCCCAAATAGAATAAAACCTTCATCATCTTCATCCGCCGTTTGGTCGGTATCGTTGTTCACATCCGAATCTGGGTCATAACCATGCGCTCTTGTGACTTGTGCAAACAAAGGAATCGTTTGACCTTCTATCAATTGTGGTGTACTGGTTAGCAGCTCTAAAGTAGCTGTTTGACCTGCGCCAATATTTCCAACGCTCCAAATTTGGACGGCTACTTCATAGTTTCCTTGCGAAGGTGTCGCAACTTGGTTGTCGAATTTGTCGCCAGGAAAACCGCCATCGGGTAAGTAGAGTTCTACTTCCACATCTTCTGCAGTTGCAGATCCTGTATTGGTGACCGTTAGCGTGATGGTTGCCCCTTCATTGATTGCAGGTGCGATATTGTCTATGGCAAAATCCAATTCTATATCAATTGATTGTGAGCAATAGCTTATTGCTGGAACAACAATGGTTTCACTACAATCTATATTTGGAAAAGTCGCATCGTTCTTGAAAGTGAGTGTATTGGCAGTTGCACCACTGACAGGTAGATTCAATTCTGCTTCAAACCATTTGGAGTAGGTGTTAAAGGAAGGATAAGAATAATAGCTGCTTTCAGCGGGAAACAAACGATTGTTGGGGTATTCCTGGTTGTTCACAGTCAAATCTCCCGAAATACTAAATGCTCCTTGTCCTGTGGCAGAGTAGCGAATATTGTAGGTGTCATCATTGGGATTGGAGGTGTTTTTGTCATCACAAATGGCATCCGCATCTGCTGAATCCAATGTACATTCTTCTCCATTGACCCATGCAAAATTGATTTTCAACTCTTCATCAGGTGTGAGGGTGATGGTTTCACTGAATGGATTGCTGGGCTGTAAAAAAGGAGAGCGTTGTACGGGACCTGGCAGCAACTTATCAAAAGAATTAAAAACTCCTCCTCCTTGATTGGTGTATTGAACGACATA
>JBGCDY010000582.1:0-11079 GCA_045105835.1 Chitinophagales bacterium | reverse complement strand
CCTTCAAAGGGGGAATAAAGGCTGTAAATTTATTTTTTCCACATTCCTTAGATGAGTTTGTCAGAGAGGTCAAAGAAAAAATGAATCAATAAATTTTGAAGTTAGTCCACAAACAAGAAGCATTTACTGACAAGGAACTGTTAACCAGACTTCAATCTTCGGATGAAAAGGCTTACAGATTGTTGTTTGACCGATACTACGAAAAAATGGTCATCACTGCCTTGCAGATTACCAAAGACAGCAACATCGCCAAAGATGCGGCTCAAGAAGTGTTTTTAGCCCTTTGGAAAAACAGGGAACGTACCCAAATCAAACAATCCCTATCCGCTTACCTCAAAAGAGGAGTCATCAACCGCAGCCTCAACATCATCAAATCCAGAAAATTACACATGGGCAATACTGTTCCCGATGCAGTCGCCTTGCCCATTCCCTCCAAAGGAGACCAACTATTGGAGTTCCAAGATTTACAAAAAAAGGTGCACCAAGCAATTGACGAACTTCCTGACCGATGCAGAGAAGTATTTGTCCTGTGTCGTTTTGAAGAACTGTCCCACAAGGAAATTGCTGCACAACTCAATATTTCTACCAAAACGGTTGAAAATCAAATGACCAAAGCATTGAAATATTTAAGAGGAACTGTCCTACCATTCATAAAAATGTTAATAATCAGTCTTTGGATGGGTGTTTAGTATCTTGCGATTGTCTTATACCTGCAAGCATACTGACTTATTGATTAAAAATCATACTATGAATCAAGATTATTACATACAATTAGTGTATCAACAACTGTCTGAAGAAATCACCCCAGAGGCAGAAAAAGAACTGCAAACTTGGCTGAATTCGGACAAACAGAACAGACGGTTGAGGCAAGAGATAGAGCTGGCGTGGACTGCAAGCGAAGGGTATAAGGAAGACATACAGTTGGATTTGGAGGCTGAATATGCCCAGTTGCTTCAAAAAAGGGACACCGAGGCAAGGCGGAAAATTTCTAAAAGACGGATGAACTGGCAATGGTCTATTGCGGCAAGTATATTGGTCTTTCTCTTTGCAGGTCTCCTTTATTTTCTATCGCAAAATGGGGCGAACACGCCTCATTCACTGCAATATGTAGCGACTGAAGACAACTCAAAACTGCAATTGGCAGACGGCACAATCGTTTCGCTTCAAAAAGATGCGGCACTAAGCTACCCTGAAAAATTTGACTCAAAAAATCGTTCTGTAGTATTGAAGGGGGCAGCCTTTTTTGATGTAGCCCACAATCCTCAAAAGCCCTTTGAGGTGAATACCACTATTGGGAAAGTGCAGGTTTTGGGTACGTCGTTTTACCTCACTTCAGCAGAAGAATCACAAACCATGCAATTGCAGGTCGTGACAGGAAAAGTGAAAATGGATGCAAATGGCATTGACCAATCTTTGGTCTTGGTGGCAGGCGAACAGGCAGTGGCAGATGTGAATGCAAATAAAATAGCCAAAGTCAAAACATTGCCTTCCAATGATTTTGCTTGGCATCCCAAACAACTCGTTTTTTCGGATACGCCTTTGCAGCAAACAATTGCAGCAATTGAAGCAGCTTATGGCGTAAGCATTGAAGTGGAAACTACAGCTTTGAATCAATGTCCTTTTACCGCTACATTTGAACCCAAACAACCTATTGCCGATGTGTTGTCGGTTATCGAACAGGTTTTTGAAGCGACATTGTTGAAGGAAAACGAAAATACCTACCGATTGAAGGGAGGGACTTGTGATTAGGAAAAACTCAAATTCAAAGTACAAATTCAAGCTCAAAAATTTATTTGGTCTGGGTTATTTTGAAATTTTCACTTAGGAATGCGGTAAAAAATAAGTTTACAAACTCTACCTTCAACTCACTAAACCGAACTTATTTTGTAGCCTTCCTTAGAATGTAAATCAATATGGCAGCACACATCAAAGGCTTCACCGATAATTTTTGTAAAAAAAACACAGGCTTCGATAATTTTCTTAGCACCAAAATACCAATGTCTATTGGTCTCCTGAATATCCTTTTGTGCCTCCTCCTCTCCATGCTGCAAACGATAGATTTACATGCACAAAGCCCTTTGGAGAAAATATGCAGTATTGAAGTAAAAGATGCTACGATTGTAGAAGCACTTCAACAACTGTCAAAAAAAACAAACACCAATATTGCTTTCAGCAAACGCTTTTTTTCTACCCAAAAACGCCTCTCTTTTTCTGCAAAAAATGAACCCCTTCAAGCTGTTTTGAAGCGAATCTTAGCAAGTACAAGTGTACACTTCAAAGCGCAAGGACAGCAAATAATCCTCTATCGAGACAGGCAAACCATTGAAAAGTATACGCTTCACGGCTATTTGAGGGACAAAGATTTGGGCGAATCTTTGGTCGCTGCAACGGTCTATTGTCCTGAACTCCAAAAAGGAGCTATCAGCAATGAGTATGGTTACTACAGTTTGAATCTACCCGAAGGAGAACACCAATTGATTTACAACTATGTGGGCAAAAAAGACATCCAACAGGAGGTGGCTTTGACCAAAGACCAAAGATTGGATATAGAATTGCCTTCGGAGGATTACTTATCCGAAATCTTGATTACTCCCAACTCTGATTCCGATTTGCAGTTGGCAAATATTTCGTTCAGAGAGGGGCAAATTCAAAACTTGTCGATAAATGCGCCTGGTTTGGGTGGCGAACCTGATTTGATGCAAACGGTTCGTTCTATGGCAGGTGTGCAGTCGGGTGCGGGTGGCATTGGAGGCTATTATGTGAGGGGTGGTAGCAATGGTCAAAACTTGATTTTGATGGATGGTGTGCCTGTTTACAATGCGGCTCACATGCTGGGTATTTATTCCATTTTCAATCCCAAAGCTGCCCGAAGTGTGCAGGTTTATAAGTCTGGTTTTTCGGCAAAACACAGTGGAAGTTTGTCTTCGGTCATTGATATTCAGACCCGTGAGGGCAATGCCAATGAATGGAGTACAGAAATCGGGGTCAATCCACAAAGCGTTCAATTGACCACCGAAGGGCCTATTTTCAACAAAACGGGTTCGGTCTTATTGGCGGCTCGTCATTCTACTTTTGGAGGTTTCATTCGTCCGATTATTGAAGATTCTTTTTACCCGAATGGGGCAGATTTTATCCAAACAAAATATTTTGACATCAACTTGAAAATGAACAAAACGCTTGGGGAACGAGACAGGCTTTATTGGAGTATCTATATGGGTGGGGATAAAATTTTGGGTGAAAATGAACTCGAATACTACTATTACGACGAAGAGTTTGATATGGAGTACCTTGAATTGGAAACGGAAGACAATGAGTTGAGATGGGGAAATACCATCAGCTCGCTCCGGTGGAACCACCAATTCAATCCCAAATTATTCATCAATACCAGCTTGATTTACAGCCGTTACTTCAATGATTACGACCAACTCTTTCAATACTATGATGTGGAAATATCGGAAGACGAACCCTATGATTTTTATTACTACTTCGTGACATCGAGCAACAAAGAATATACTCTCAAAACGGATGTCGATTTTTATCCCAATTCAAACCATCAAATTAGGGCAGGAGCAAGTGTGCGGTTACACAGTTTCAGCCCATTTATGACCCTTTACGATGAAAATACGGTGGGGCTTCCTACTACTGATAGTTTGAGTTTGGAGTATTTTGATGATGTCGTGGAAGTACCGATTATCAATGCCCAGCAGTTGGATGTGTATTTGGAGGACAAAATAACCTTGTCTCGAAAATGGCAATTGACCTTGGGGCTACACCAGTCTGCTTTTTTCACCGAAAACCAAAGTTATTCCAACCTTGAACCACGCTTCAAATCCGATTTTGCAGTCAGCCCAAAGCTCACTTTTTCGACCAGTGTGAGCCGAATGGTGCAGTATTTACACCTGATTGCCACCTCTGAATTCAATATTCCTACCGATTTTTGGATTCCTTCGGATGAATTTTACGAACCTCAAACCGCTTGGCAATATGATGCAGGACTTTATATTGGTCTGTCAAAAAGTACCAATCTAAGCTTGAATGCTTACTACAAAAAAATGAATAACATCACGGCTATTCCCGAATTGCTTTTTGAAGAAGACTTCAATGAAGGCTTGGGGGAAGATGATTTTTTGACCGAAAATGGGGAAAGTTATGGTCTTGAAGCCAGTGTGAATAAAAATGAAGGGAAGCTGCAATTCTCTTTGGGCTATACCTTGAATTGGGCAAACCGACAATCCAATTCTGTGAATTTGGGACGTGCTTATCCTTTTCAGTTTGACCGCCGCCACGAACTAAAAGGGGTGTTTACTTACGAATGGAACAAACATTTTTTGATGGGGTTTCAGGGGTATTTGGGAGCGGGACACCCCAAACTGGTGTCTTGGGAAAACAATTTTGACCAAGGATTGGCACCCATTAACATCAATCAACCTGGTGAAAAAAATACGACCAGAGGCAGTTGGCAACACCGCATGGATTTGAGTTTGATGTATCGTTGGGAATCAAAAAAAATCAAACACCAATTGAAAGTCAGCGCCTACAATGTGTACAACAAACGGAATCCCATGTTTTATTACCTCCTAAACGATGACCCAAACCCTACGAATCCAGACCTTAAATCCAATTTTTCAATGTCCTTTATTCCTTCGTTTCATTACAGTTTGGCTTTTTGAGTAGTATCAGACTTACTTGCGTTCCTTTGCAACCATAACCGTCAAACTAAGGAAAATCTTGTTTATTAACCCTGAAAGGGTTTTGGGGCAACGCCCTGTGTGCCAATTATAAATGTGCTTTCGCCCTTTCAGGGCTGGTATCTTCTTTTTTGTTTCGTAGGGCGATGCCCCACGCTATTGCTTTTGCCCCTTTGGGGCATCTTACACATCTTTCTGTTTCTTAGCTTGACAGCCATGGTCACAAACGAGCGCGAGATTTTAATATTTAAACAAGGTTTTCCCAAATCAACATGCGCTTTTTTTCTATCTTCAAAAAACGCTCTTTCTTCAACTGTTTCAATACATTGCGAACTGTCTGAACAGAAGCCCCTACGATTGCTCCAATCTCTGAAGCTGCAAATCGAGGTATCGCCTTAACGGCACTGTTTATTTCTTCTCCTTTCTGTTTTGCTATAGATTTGAGCCATTGACGAATGCGGTCATAGGCATCATCTCCATGAATTTGTGCATCTACCAGTTGTTGGGTTTGTTGCAAACGTTGGGCGAGCAATTCACACAATTGCAGCTGAACAAGCCAATTGTCTTTTATCAATTCTTGCATGGCTTCAATGGGAATCTGACAAATCACGGTATCCTCCAATGCTTTTGCATATTCGCCCATATTGACGGAAGTAATCAACGATAGTTCGCCAAACAAATCTCCTGCCCAAGCTACATTTTGGATAAACTCTCTTCCATCTGGTGATATCTTACTGACTTTCACACGTCCCGATTTTACGAGATATATCTTATTGCCATTCTTATAGGGGTGATAAATGTATTCACTTTTGCGAAACCGCTTAGGAGTGAGTGCTTTTTGTCTCTCTTCGAGGGGCAAAAATCGCAAAAGTCGTTCAAAAGTAATGCCCGTAATACCGAGCGTGTGATTGGTTCTGTGGGTGGACTGGGTTTTCATATTTCTAAGCTATGGGTTGTATAAATATTAGTCTATTCAAAAAGGCAATTGTAATTACGCTTTTCAACTTACAGTGACGAAACAAATACCTTGCTTAGGACATTTAAGAGCTATTTAATTTTCAAGTTGCAAATTATTAGAGCAAAAAATGTGCTAATATTGGACTTTTGAACGTATCCTTTGTAAGATTTATTTTAATAAGTTAATTTTATCATTTGTCCATCGCCAAAATGTCATCAAACATTCTTTTATATGAGTACCTCACAGAATCTCTTTGATTTGATTAAATCTCTCACTCCTCCCGAAAAACGATACTTCAAAGTATTTGCCCAACGCCACATCAAAGGAACAGAAAACAATTATGTTCAACTTTTTAATGCCATCGAAAAACAAAATACCTATGATGAAGCCAAGCTTTTGAAGAAAATAAAAAATGATCGCTTTATTCGTCATTTCTCTTCCGAAAAAAACTATCTCTACAAACTCTTATTGAAGGCGCTGAATGCTTATCAGTCCGAGCATAACATCAAAGCACAAATTCGTTCTCAATTGGATTCTATTCATTTATTGTTTGGCAAACGATTGATTCAACAGGGTTTTCAGCAATTGAAGAAGACCAAAAAAATGGCATTGAAGTACGAAGCCTATTTGGCATTATTGGAGATTCTTGATTTGGAAATCAATTTTGCCCACCAATTTCCGAAGGAAAAAACACAGGAAATTCGGAAAAAAAACTTCAAGCAAAAAGAGGACTTATTACAACTCCTGCGCCATTCGGATGAGTACCGTAAAATCTATTTTCAAATCATGGGTTTTTCCCGCAAACAAATGACCAGTATTCAAAGTACCCAAAAAACACAGCTTGAAAAACTCCTTCAATCTCCTATCCTTCAAAAAAACCTCTATCCCAACTCTTTAAAAATCAGTCATCTTTACTACAGCATTCTCAAAATCGGCAATGACCTTTTGGGCAATGGTATGGAAGCCTATCAAAATGCACAAGCCCTACTCCATTCTTGGGAACAACACCCTCAACTTCAAAATGAAAACAAACAGGTCTATATCATCACCCTCCAAAATCATTTGGTGAGTTGTTATCTCGCCCAACAATGGGCGGCTTTTACAGACACCATCACAAAAATTCGTTCCATTCCGACCCGTTCTATCAATGAAGCCATCAGTGTCTTTGAAATCAGCTACAATGCCGAAAGCGTCTATTTATCCGAGCAAAAAGATTTTGAAGGAATCTATCAACTTCACCAAGAAGTGGCAGTGAAATTGAAGGAATACCAAAAACATTTGAAGGTCAATGTACTGCTACTTTGGTACTTCAATTTTGCCCAATTTGACTTTTTCATAAAAAATCAAACCGAAACAGCCCTCGACCACCTACAAGACTATTTTTCCTTGGTTGGTGATGCTACCAAAACAGAACGCTTGCGGCTCGATATTCACCGAAAAGCCCACCTCCTTCAATTGTTGGTACACCTCGAACTGAACAACACGCTCTTACTTTCTTCCCTACTCCGCAATACCAAACGCTACTTTCAAATGACTTTTGAAACCTACCCTTTCGAAAAACGGGTATTTCAATTGGTCAAAGAATGGACGGATTTGCCTCCACAAAATTCTCTTCAAAACATCAAAAAACTCTACGGTACTTGCCTTCAAGACCTCCGAAAACTGGAGGATACACAAGAGGTAGAGCCTTTTGAATATGTGATGATTTGGTTGGAGAGTAAGATGGAAGGGGTTTCCGTTCAAAATATATTGAAGCAGTAAATCATTACTTCGTCAGCATCATTTGCTTGGCATCCAATACCTTTCCATCCAAAATCAAGCTGTAAAAATAAATCCCTGCCGACAATTGACTTGCTTCCACTTCGGTTTGCCCCTGTCCACGAGTTTCAATCTTGTGGCTATAAAGTAGTTGTCCATTGACAGTTGTAATTTGAAGAATGGCACTTTTCACTGATTCAGGAATAAAATACTCAATTGACGTATTCTCGTGAAAAGGATTCGGTTGATTTTGAAGTAAATGAGCATCACTCAACCGAATAATTTTTGTTTTTTCTTGCTTTGAACTGTCATCCTCTTCGCTACTATTTTCAGGCTTGTTGTTATCTGCCAATTGTAGTACCAGTGCCTCCAATTTATTCAAGCGATTTTCGAGGTTTTCATTTTGGGTCTGCAAAGTTTCCATTTGCTCATTTTGGGCTTCAATGGTTTTTTGTTGTTCCTTGACCGCATTGATGGTCACATACCAAAGTGCATTGGGATCAAAGCTGAGATAGTTGGTTGATTTTTGATTAGTCGTATCCACATATTCCATATTATCGACCATATATGGAGCGATGCGCTTCATATCTTGGGCAATGATTCCCACAAACTCATCGTCCATCGCAATCCCTGCTTCGCCATTGTAGCGAAAAGTCACAGGGTTGATTTGCTGCAATACCTTCAATCCATCCGTAAAAGGCTTGACATCTTTCTTCAATCGTTTGTCAGAAGCTACCGACCAACTACCTCCACCTGGCTTTCCAGCACTTCCATTGACATGGAGTCGAAAGTCAGGCTCACTCGTGCCAATCCCAATATTCCCAAAGTATTCGATGTGAAAAACGCCATTCTCTTGATAGTTTCGAGCAATAAAAAAATCACTTTCATCAGCACTGGCTTCATTTTGAACACCCAAAGCCCACCAGTCACTTCGACCATAAATTTGCATAAATTCGCTGAGTGCATCGTAGTCCTCCGCTCCTCCTCCAATCTCAATATCGCTCCTCACTTCCAACTTATTGCTCAATTCTGGTACATCTCCAATCCCCACATTTCCATTGGTATCCATGAAGAACATATTTTGATTGTTTTCTGCTGTGCTGATATAAAAACGAGGATGAACAAAAGCATCGCCAGGATCAGGATCAAAATTTTGCGCTCCAACGAACCAATCTTGAACCTTACTTTTGATTTGTAAAAACTCTGTATCATTGTCATCCGCTTCAAGCCCTTTTCCGATGACCATGTTTCCCAAAGCGTGCAATCGCTCCGTTGGTGTAGAAACTCCAAAACCCGAATTACCATTTTTTAGAACAGTCAAAGCATTGGAGCGTTCATCTTCATCGTAGCCATTTCCGACTACAAAAGCACGGTCTGTTCCGATAAAAGAGAAAGTGGAATCACCAGGTTCATATTCCTCACAATAAGCTCCCACCACTATTTCATGGATAGAACGGGCTATATTTCCTCTACCCAAAGTGGCACTATAGTCACCCCGAGAACGATTCGCTGTTCCTATAGCAGTAGCGCCATAACCGCTTGCCTTTGCTTCTGTCCCTATCGCAATGGCGTGATAATCACTTGCATTAGAATTGTATCCCACTGCGAAAGAATAGGGTTCTTCGGCGATAGAATTGTAGCCCAATGCTACACTACCTTTTCCAAAAGCAAGATTGTTGTAGCCCAAAGCGGTTGAATATTGACCTATGTTTGCATAATCCCAATATTGCGCCTCACCATTTCCTTTTTCTTCGAGTTCACCTGCACGAAAAGCAGATTTAGAAGAGACCCAACGAACTTTGCTCCCTTCTCCAAGCGTGTCTGTCCCAAACAATACTTCTTTGCCTGCTCCAACGTGCAGAGCAGCAGGGTTATTTATGGTATTATTCACATCAATCTTCAACACCCCACCTACTTCCATGTCTTGTGCTACTGAAGTTTGCAGGGCAAAAAAACCAAGAGTGAGTATTAGTAGTAAAAGATGTAAAAAATTGCAGTTGTAAAATTTCATTTTTGATGGTTTTTGGTTTGAGTGAAATAATCAATTGTACTGCAATGTAAGCTTCGAGCGTTTTTTTGACAAACAATAAAAATCGCATTTTGGGGTTTCTAAAAGAGGGCGAAGCGAATGATTAAAAAAATAAACAAATAGAAATCAGCAACTTAACAGGAATAATAAAGCCCATCAAAAAGGATTTCTGATGGGCTTTTAGGTCTATAAAAAGAGCTTCAATACTTGGCTATTGAGTGGGTCATTTTGTTGATTTCAACAATGGCTTTACGATTTTTGTCCAGTCCGCATATCCCTTTGCATTCATGTGCAACATATCTTCTACAAAAATTTCCTTTCGAGGCATCCCCTTTTCGTCCAACATCGGAACGCTGATATCCACATATTCCATATTGGGCTGCTCTGCAATATAGTCTGCAAACAATCGATTGGATTCCTCCATTTGTGGCCACATTTCCCATCGGGCGATTGAAGGTTTCATACAAAGGTAAAACAGTTGGGTACTGGGGAGTTTGGCTGTAATTTGGGCGGTCAATTCTTTGAAGGATTCAAAGGCTTCTTGGGGCGTTCTGCCTGCTGCAATGTCATTTTCCCCACAATACAAAACGATGGTTTCAGGAGCATACGGAAAAACAATTTGGTCGGCATAATGCACCATCTCGGGCAAAGTCGAACCGCCAAAACCTCGATTTAAGACCTTCAATCCTTCCATATCTTCCTTCAATGTGAGCCAAAACCGAATGCTCGAACTGCCTGTAAACAAGATTTCTCCCTTACGAATACCTTGTTCTTGGTCTTCTTTTTTGAAGGCTGCAATGGCTTCGTCAAAACGGTTGATGTCAAAAGGCAGTTTTGAAGCGGAAGTAGGAGCAGTTGTTTCTTTGGGAGTTGAAACGGTTTCCTTTGCTTCTTTTGAAGTGGAAGAATTGGTTTTGCAACTTATTGCAGTGAAAAAAATGATTAGGAAGAGGAAGGTTTGTTTCATTTTTAATGGCATTTTATTGAAGTCCGATAACTATCCAAAGATACCAAAACCAAATCAGTTTCTTTTACATTTTGATTTTCGTTCCCTACTTCCTTATCTTCGCACAAAGCAATTTTTTCAATTCTAAACAAGAAAAACTCATGCGAGGAGCATACACTATTTTAGGAATCATCATTGTGCTTGTTTTGTTGGGCGTTTTTGCCATACAAAGCAGCAAAACAAAAGCTTATACCTCCAATCAAGGTGCTCACCCATCTGAAGTGGCTCCATCAAGCGAAGTATATTCTAAGTACGACTTCAAACCTCAACAGGTAGCTCCTGCTCTATTGGATAGTTTGCCTTTGGAGGCTGGTGAATAAACCTCTTTCATTGCAGTCCATTAAAAAAAGGCTGGTGATTGGGTTACTCCAGTCACCAGCCTTTTTTATTTTAAGTAAGCAGGAAGACAGAAAAGGGATGTGAGAAATGAGACTCCAACTCCCTTATTGTTAAAACATTAACTATCTTATTGATTGATTTAATTTTGCCCTGCCACTTAAGGGATTTAGCAAATAATAGCCTACACATTTTACTCGTTCTTTTTCCTTTTAGATGCGTTAAAAATTTTGACCATAGCCCTGCTATGCTAAAAATTTTTGCCTTCCTAAAAGAAAAAATACCTTTATAAAATTTGAGTAGC
>JBGCDY010000581.1:0-2875 GCA_045105835.1 Chitinophagales bacterium | reverse complement strand
TTTGTCGGCAAGTAAACTAAGCGATTGTTCCTCTTTTGCAGTAGTCGAAGTACGCTCAAAGGCTTCATTGTTCCACAATTGAGTCAGGTAACTTTGCGATACTTTTTTGGTGAGCTTCAATTCTATTGCTTGCCCCAATTGCCGCCCTCCTGCAAAAATCGCTTCTCCTGCCTTGACCTTCACCGCCTCTGCTTCACCCGTCACAAAGCTGTAATCAACCCTCGCTTCGCCCTTCCACAAAATACCATCAGCAGGAATCAAGGATTGACTACGAACCACAATGAGGTCGTTTTCTTGCAGTTGGTTGATAGGCACACTTTTTTCGATGCCATTTTCTCGTCGAATCGCTGCAATGGGAAAGTAGGATTGGTAGTCTCGTTCAAAGGAAATTCGCCCATAGGTTTTCTGCTGAAACCAACGCCCAATCAACAGAAAAAACACCAAACCTGCCAAAGAATCTAAATAACCTGCGCCCGATTGTATGACGATTTCAAATATACTTTGTAGCAACAAAGACAAGATTCCCAAAGAAATAGGCACATCAATTGGCAGATTGCCACGGCGAATGCCATTCCAGGCCGAACGAAAATAATCCGAAGCACTATAAGCCACCACAGGGACTATCAAACCCAAATTGAGCCAGCCAAAAAACTGGTGAAAATCTCCATCAAAGGCTTTGTTCAATCCCAAATATTCGGGAAAACTTAGCAGCATGATATTGCCAAAACAGAAACCTGCAATACCCAGTTTGTAGTAAAACGACTTACCCAAAGCGACTGCTTGTTCTTTGTTTTCGTTGAGTGAATGGAAATTGATGGCAGGCTCATAGCCGATTTTCGCCAAAAGTTGCACCAGTTTCTTCAATGAAAAATCGCTTTCCTGAAACTGCACATACAGCTCTTTTTTCATAAAATTGACCTTCGACTGCAAAACCGCAGGTTCTATTTTGTGGTGGTTTTCCAAGAGCCAAATACAGGCGGTGCAGTGCATATTGGGAATCGAAAAAGTGATTTTGGTTTGGTGATTGTCCGAGAAATCTATCAGTTTTTGGCGGACTTCTGGCAGGTCTAAAAAGTCGTATTCCTCACCCGAAAAATTGCTGATTAAAGCAGGGTTTTCCCCATCCTTCAATTGGTAATAGGTACACAAGCCATTGCCTTCCAATATTTCATAGACGGTTTTGCAGCCCTCGCAGCAGAAGTATAGGGTTTCTGTGGAGGTGGCTTTTGGTAATGAAATCTGGGTGTTGCTGCAAGTCAAATCGCAGTGGTGACAGTGCGGCATCTTGCTTTTTGCAGCCATTGAAGTGGTCGAGAATGTTTGTGTTTTCATACTGCTGCAAAATCGCTTATTTAATGGCAGGAATGACTGATGAAGGTCATTGAAGAAAGTGATTTTTTACGGGTTTGCTTATTCATTGAGAAACAAAATGTGTGAGTGAGCAGTTTCTAAATGGTATCACTTGCTATCGTATAAGGAAAACCTTTTGATAGTGAATCAAAACTAACGCAACATCCCCCTCGCCCCCTTCAAAGGGGGAGTTTACTGATAGGGAGAGGATTGTGAAACAAACCAAAATGACTATGCCTTTTTACCCTCCAATAAAAAATAAAAGCACAAGAGAAAAAGCACGTACTGCAAAAGGTTTGCTGACGCTCAAGGATGCACTTCAAAATGAGATTCCTGCCAAGACCTTTGAAAATCTGATTTTAGCGACTTGGAACATTCGGAAGTTTGATTCAAAACGCTTGGATGAATCCCTGTTTTACATTGCCGAAATTGTGTCGCATTTTGATTTGGTTGCCGTTCAGGAAGTAAAAGACGATTTGGAGGGATTGAATCGTTTGATGAAGATATTGGGCAAGTGGTGGAAGGTGGTTTTTACGGATGTGACCGAAGGGAGTTTGGGCAATCGGGAGCGCATGGCGTTTGTGTATGACAGCCGTAAGGTTACTTTTGGTGGATTGGCGGGCGAAGTAGTTTTGCCCGAAGTAAAGGTGGATGGTGCAATCAAAAGCCTTCAAAAACAATTGGCTCGAACGCCTTTTATGGTGGGTTTTCAGGCGGGTTGGTATCGTTTTGTGTTGGTGACGGTGCATTTGATTTATGGCAAAGGTACTGCTGACCCTGCCGAACGGGTGGCAGAGGCTGAAAAATTGTCTAATTTCTTGGCGAAAAGGGCGGATAAAGAAACGGCTTGGTCCAATAATATGGTGCTTTTGGGGGACTTCAATATCTTCAAACCTACCAACGATACTTTCCAAAAAATAGCTGCTAATTTTTACATTCCGCAAGAACTGCAAGCTCTTCCGAGCAATGTACCTCAAAACAAACACTATGACCAAATTGCTTTTCGTTCGCCTTTGAAGCAGGAGTTTTTGGATGCGATTGCAGCGGGTTTTCCTGTGAAGGCTGGCGTTTTCAACTTTTTTGAACACGTTTTTACTGAGGAACACGAAGTTGAATATATTTCAGCGATGGGAGAGCGTTATGATGCCAACTCAAAAGGTGAACCGAGAGATGAAGCTGGTAAATCCAAATATTATAAAACTCATTGGAGAACGCACGAATTGTCGGATCATTTGCCGATGTGGATTGAGATTCCGACGGATAGAAGTGAGCGTTATTTGAAGGGTTTGGTGGAGGAAAGTCAAGTGCAGCCTGCTGCTCGAAGTTTGGAGGCAGTGCCTAAGACAGAAAAATTGAAGTTGGAGGCGATTGAACAGAAATATGATGGGCTTTCTTAAAAAACTCAAATTCAAGGTACAAATTCAAACTCAAAAATCTTTTGAAGGCTTCATAAAAAAAGCCCAAGCATTTCCCCAAACGCTTGGGCATTGTTAATCAAACCTAATAAACTTTAGACTATTTTTTT
>JBGCDY010000580.1:0-3348 GCA_045105835.1 Chitinophagales bacterium | reverse complement strand
AGAACTTATAACGCAGGTTACACAGTGGTATCAAGTCAGAAATCAAAAAAATGTTGGAGTAGATTGGACTTTTACCACAAAAGATGCCAGAATAAAACTTAAACGACTCTACCCCACATTTAAATGTTGACTAAGCACTAGGATCAAAAGAGAAATAATGGCGTAAATTGATTTTTTCATAGATAGAAATTTGTAGGTGATAGAAGATAAATTACTCTTAGCCTTGATTAACAGGACGAGGAATAAAACAAATATCTATATTTTTAAAATCAATAGCAAAGACATATTTTGCGGTTTATCACTTCAATAGGCTAAGATGTTTACCGCATTTTAGGGTGTATTGAGTTTGTGTTTTTACTTATGAAGTTCTTTCTCTCCTGTAGGTTTTTGTTCGCTGTTTACCAATTCATGATAATACTCCTCTCGCTCATAAAAATCAATAGGTTTGTCGATATTCCCCTGAAAAGGGGCTTTCAACTGCCCTACATAATCTTTGGGATAGGCAGGATTGTAAAGACCAATTTTCTGAACTTCTCTTTCTTTTGGGTAGAAAAAAGTGCCAAATATGCTAAAAACGTAATTGAGCCATCCCAGTTTGAGGTAAATATTGCTGTGCTGAAACAAGCCATGAATTGAATTGAAGACTGCATAAAGAGCAAGTGTTTCTATAAAAAACGTTCTTCATGCCTAAGCGGTCAAAAATACTTTTCCTTGTATTGATAGCATTTTTGGTATTGGCTGCCATCGCAAGTCGGTTTTAGACCAACCTTACTGAAAATAGGCAATGTCATAAAATTCAGGTAGAAGGGAGGGGTGCTGCAATTAATCTATTCCATACTCCAAATACTGCTTTACTTCCTAATTTCAGGAATGATCAATCGAAATGTGAGTGCGCCAAAGGTGACTTTGGAGTTTTTGAAGAAGAATGAATTGCTATGAAAATGAATGAGTTAATTTTTGAAATTCAGATGAAAGAAAAAAATGAATTTGTATAATTTGTGAAATTGCTTTTTTGTTAAAATTTAACTATCAGTTATTTAACGATATTTTGTGATGACTTCAAATCGAATAGATAAAAATTTAATACTAAATAATATCTATTTGAAATATCTATATGAGTTCTTGACGTTTAATTTTAGATTTTGTTACGTTGATTCGTCATTAAATCGTCAAAAAACAATTATTTTCTCTCGAAACATCGTTTTGAAAGGAAAATGGTACGTTAATAGTGACTCACCAATCAAATGATGGTCAATAATATGGTCATGCATTTTTAATGATTTTATTACACACATTATATTTTTATTTATACAAATGCATACACACAAATACACCCTCAACTTTTAAAATACAAAACTGCACCACTATCTGCATTTTCTATGATGAGGCAGATAGGTTTTGTTATTGAATTCACATTACACGAAATTCTTGTGATAATTAAATTTAACTAATGTTTTTTTGCATTGGCTTTAAATTTTTTATGCTATTGTATTAATGATAGTAAAAACCGATTCTATGCCCAGGATGATCTTTTTTAAGCTCAGTTTATTTTTTTCTTTATTTACTTATTCTTCTATGGTTTTGGCTGCTGATGCAGGCAAAGACGCAACCTTATGTAGTGGAGGGGCTATTCAGCTGACTGCAACAGGAGGGCAAAACTATATTTGGAGTACGGGAGAAACCGATGCCGTTATTATAGTTTCCCCCAGCACGAGTACCACTTATACAGTTACTGTAACCAGTGGAGGAAATAGCGAAACGGACGAAGTAACCGTTAATATTGACAATACTTGTGGAACATCTTTTGAATGCGATGGTAAGTTGGTCTTGACTACCAATCAAGGCCCCCCAACAGCATTCGATTGGGTCAATACAGATGGAACTAACGTTTCTTTCAATGAGTTAATTCCAGACGTAAGTGGTTTGTCACTAAATAGTACCGCCTATAACCCCTTGGATAACTATGTATATGCCAATGGAGGTAATAAGATATACAGAATCAATGCCGATGGAGGAGCGACTAATCTCGGCACACCCACCGGCTTACCTACCAATGGGAGTTATTATGTTGGTGCAATTGATAAGGATGGGCAGTATTACATGGTTGACAATAAGGGAGGTCAAAGAGCCTTGTATGTCATCAATATAGGCACAATGGAAGCTACCAAAATTGGTGATATTGCTGGTGGTTTTGCAGATATCGCCTTTCATCCTATCACCAAAGTTTTATATGGATTTCTCAATAATCAGGATAGAATATATAGCATCAGTGTTACAGATGCCAGTCTAACCGCAGTAGGTCCTGTTCAGGATACAAATGTGATTACGATGTTGGGAGGAATCTTCTTTTCCGCAGACGGAACGGTGTATGGTTATGGAAAAAATAAAAACTCAAGTGTTCAAAATACATTTTACAGAGGAGATACAAACTTTAATTTCACTGCTCTTGGTACAGGTCCTTCAGCTACAGGAGTTGACGGCAGTTCTTGTGCCAACGGAATCAGCGTCTCCAAGGCAACTGAACAAACTACTTGTGGTGTAGTACCTGGAGGAACAATTACCTATACCTTTACGATGGCCAATGCAGGTTTGGCAGTAGGGGGGATTGAATTGGAGGATATTCTTCCTGTAGGAGCTACTTTTGATACGGCTCAAGGGGTGTACAATATTACTACCTCTTCAGATGAACCTGATGGAGAGAATTTAGAAATAGGCACTACCATATTTAGTAATGGCAATGAAACCCTGAATTTGATAATAGACAATTTACCAATTGGAACTGCACACACCTTCCAATTAGATGTGATGATTCCCAACCCATACGTCGGAGGTAGTACATTCACAAACCAAGCAACTTTGTCAAATTTGCCTATAGGTCTGCCTGCAACAATCCTATCTGATGATCCTGTCTCAGGTAGTTTGGGAGACGGAACTATTTTTAATATCTTCCAAGTAGATTTGGATACAGACGATAGTTCAGGCGCAGAAGGGAATGACTATGAAGCAGTACACTGTACCAACGAAAATACACTTATAGCGGATAGTGATATGGAGGTTTCTTATCAGGGTGGACAAATTACAACCGCCACCATAGCCTTGACAAATCCACAAGATGGTGCAAGCGAATCAATAGCTCTAACTGGCAATCATCCAAATATTAGCATAAACGCTGCAAGTACGCAAACAAATATTATATTGACCAATAATGGTGCTGCGACTCCAGCAGATTTTGAAGCAGCGATAGAGTCCATATTGTATAGTAATCAGGCTGTCTCTCCAACCCTTACCCCAGACCGAATTATTGAGGTATCATTGGAGGACGATTGTGGGATTGTGAGTAATACTGCT
>JBGCDY010000579.1:0-2467 GCA_045105835.1 Chitinophagales bacterium | reverse complement strand
TGTAGTCTGTACCTTCAGAAGCACTGACAATCAAGAAACTTTCGTCAGAAGTCGTTTTTGCACCGTGACTTCTTTTCGGATAGCGAGTTTCTTCAAACACCAATTTATCCTGGTCTTGTGATTCGCCCAATTCGTGGTAATAAATGCGTTGGAATTGGTTTTGAGCAGAAAGTTCTTTGCCCTCTTCTGGTTCGTCATAGCGACCATAAAAGAAGCCATCTTTGTACCAAGCAGCACCTGAAAATTTGATGTTCTTCAAATGGTCACGCTGTTTTTTACCATTCTTCAATACATAAAACTCTCTCCAATCAGAACCGCCTTTGGATACGCCATACACCATGTATTTGCCGTTTTTGGAGAAGGAGTGATTGGTCATCGACATCAATCCATCATCCGAAAAATCATTGGGGTCTAAAAACACTTTTGGTTTGAAGGTCAGCCCTTTCTGCTCATACATTACGGCATGATTTTGCAGTCCGTCGTTTTTGAAGAAATAGAACCTTTTTCCTTTTTCCTCCAAAGTCGAATATTTCGGAAACTGCCACAATTCATTCAATCGGTCTTTGATGCGGTTGTGAAAAGGCACATTTTTCATGTACTTGTGGGTCAGCTTGTTTTGTGCTGCAATCCAATCTTTGGTCTCTTCGCTGTTTTCATCTTCGAGCCATCGGTATGGGTCTTTCACTTGCTCACCGTGGTATTTGTCCACGACATCTTGCCGTTTGGCTTTGGGGTATTTGAGTTTGATTTTTTCCATTTTGTCAAAAATATAAGGGCCTTCAACCGCACCCCAAACCTGTTCGTCTTTGTCATCAAAGCCTTGGTCCCAGCTTTCGAGGCGGTCTTTGTAAATATTCACTTTTGAAGTAGCGTAAGTCGCACCTCTCAATGTACTACCACATTCTTTCTCTTTGGTTTGTCCAACAAAAGCACCTATGTTTTTCTCCATGATGATGGCACAACCTTCTCGAATCAAAAGAGAGTCAGGACTTAGCGAAAACAAGGCATTTTTCTTTTTGTAAGCTCCAATGAATCGCTTCTCACCAGGCAGTTTATAGACTTCGCTCGAAAAAGTGCGTGGAGCTAAAGCCGTGACATGATAGACTCTCTGCCGATAAGGGCGGTGTTTGGCACTTGCTATTGCTTGTTCTACATACAGCCAATACCCATCGTTTCGGTCTTCCCAAATGCGGTGCATTTCGAGAGTGATATTGTAGTAAGAGGGATCGTCTATGGATTGTTGATGGCTGTTGAAAGAACCCGTCATTCTATCTACCAATTCCGCCAATTCTGCATTGTAGCGGTTGGTGTTGGTTTGGGATTTTTTGGTATTTTTGCAGGAGAAAAGGGTGATTAGGAGGAAAAATGTAAGTATTTGGAGTTTGTTCATTGCTTGATGTAATTTTTGTTGAAGGCAGGAACGAATATAGGGGATTTAGATTTATCAAGATTGCTCTCCCTTTACTTTTTTATCCAATGCTAACTTTTGAATCAGTAAATCACTTTTATAAGTGATGTTGTTTAGCTCCAAATCCATAGCCATCTTGAAGTCTGTAGTATTTACATACAGCCCTCTATTAATGTGATTTGAGGATGAAATAACATAAATGATCTCGCCTATTTTTAATCGAACAGCATTCATTATTAGTTTTCCTGATAATCTTACAACTATCTCGTCTTCACTAAACCAATCTTTGACCAAATATGCAGGCCAAATGTCTCCTATGTCTATTTCTTTGATTACAGTTCCTTTTCTTAGAATTGATTTCTTTGTCATAAGATGTTTTTTTTTACCAAACAAAATTACACACAATTAGAATCACTACAAAAACAAATTTTCTCTTCCAACAAAATCATCAAATCCTTTTCAATGTCACCTCATTGTTAAAACATTACACAATCCAAAATCAGGCATAAATTTTGACGATTATACTTTAAAATATCCCATCTTATGAAAAAATCCTGTACATTTTTGATTCTTTTGCTCCTTACTGCAAGTGTTTTTGCACAAGATTGTGTGAATGAAACGGTTCGTGGTTTTACTCCCGACTTCAATTCCCAAGTAGAGGTTTGTATTGAAGAAGTTTGTGATTTAGGTACTGATTTTCAAATTAGCAAGATCAAACTCACATTTACAGCTTCAACTACTATCTATGCTCCTAAATGTTTTCGTTATACAACCTTACCTGGTTTTAGTGGAGATGACAGTGGTATAGCTACTGTATGCAATGATGCAGGTGAATGTGCGGAAGTTCCTGTATCTTTTATTGTTGGAGTAACTCCTGATTGTTTGCCTGATACTATTGAAGTTGGTGTGAATGCTTCAGGAAGTATCACAGAAATTTGTTTGGAAGAATATTGCAGTAATTTGGGAGAGTTGAATTTAACATTGCTAAATTCTCCTATGTGGGCTTATGAGCCGATGAGAAAAGGAGACGGATTGTGTTTGGAACATTAATTCGCTTCC
>JBGCDY010000578.1:0-3182 GCA_045105835.1 Chitinophagales bacterium | reverse complement strand
AATCGTTCTGGAGTTTCTAATGTGAATTCAATATTGATTCCATCTGGGTCATCTAAATAGATGGACTTTGACATGGTATGGTCAATTGGAGAATAAGGGTATTTATTGACATTCAATCGGTGTACCATGCTGGCAAATTCTGCTGCATTGGGTGCATGAATGGCAAAATGGTAGAGCCCACTATACCCTTTTTTAAATTTGGTTTTGGCGGTTTCGTGTAAGACGACTAAGGTCTTGTTTTCTGTTCCGAATTCAGCTATTTTTTCGGAACTACTTCTCACCTTCATGCCCACAATTTTTGTCCAGAACAGCTTAGCTTTTTCAAGATTGGTGATGTTCAAATGAATAGCACCATAAGTGGCAAATTCACTTGAATTATTGCTGTTTTGATTGCCATGCGACATCGCATTTACTATAGTCGAGAATCCGTCCATTGATATTAAGGTTGATGCTGTTATTAAAGTTGCTCCTCCCAAAAGGGATTTTAAAAAAAGTTTGCGTTTCATATCTATTGTTCAATTTAGTACCATATCGTTTAAGACACCATTTTGGTTAATTTTATCGCTTTTTCGGGACAGGCTTGTACACACAAACCACAAGCATGACACAAAGCAGGGTCGGTGAGGTAGGCTTTGTTTTTGAAAAAGAACGTTTTGATTTTTCCTTTCAAACTCAAATTAGCCTTGTCTTCGATGGTAATCGGACGCATTTCAAAAACATCATAAGGACACACCGCTACACAGTCTTCTTTCGCCCCACAACTATTGAAGTTAACCAAAGGCATTAGTTTGCCTCCCACATCATCACAATGACTCTTAAATCCCTTTTTATCTGCCATGATTAATTACTTGGTTTTCAAAATAAAAGTTGTTATTTCGGGAGCAATACCGACCCTTCCTGCAAAACCCATAAAACCAAAACCTCTATTCACATACAGATATTGGTTTAGCTCTTGGTACAAACCCGCCCAATATTTATAAAAGTATTGAATGGGACTCCATTTGATACCCAAAGCCTCAATGCCCATTTGCATTCCGTGGGTATGTCCTGACAGGGTGAGGTGAATATGCTTCGGATGCTTTAAAACGATTTTTTCCCAATGTTCTGGATCGTGCGACATCAATATAGAGAACTCATTGTCTACACAACCTTCAATGGCTTTGTCCAAATCCCCTTCCTTGATAAAGCTGTTTCCCCAGTTTTCGACACCCAATAATCGAATGAATACATTGTCTTTCTCAATCTTTGTATTGGCATTGTTCAACAACTGGAATCCCGCATCCTTTTGATGCTGTTGGATGGCTACAAAATTTTTGGTTTTGGATGCTTCGTCTGGAAACAAGCCATCGTCTTCCGAATAATCGTGGTTGCCCAAAACAGAATATTTCCCAAAAGGAGCATGGAGGTTTTTGAGTAAACCTTTGAAGGGAAGTATCTCTTCGGCTAAATCATTCACCAAATCACCCGTAAAAAGAATAAGGTCTGCCTGTTGTGCTTGTATCAAATCAAATCCTCGTTTGACATCTTCAAAAGAATCAAAACCGCCCGAGTGCAAATCTGAAAATTGCACAATTTTAAATCCATCAAAAGCTTTTGGTAAATCCGAAAATTGGAGCGTCTGCTCATATACCCTAAAATTGTATTTCCCCTTGGTGATTCCATACAAAAAGGATGCAAAGGGGAGGCTACTCAGCAGCAAACCTGTTGTTTTTAAAAAACGCCTCCGACTATTCGTATCTACATTGTCTGCAATAACATTGCTTTTCTTTTCGCCCATCCATTTAAACAACAAAATCAAGTCGTCTGCAATGAAAAACAAGCCTAAAATAAGCTCGCAAATAACAACAGAAAGCATCAAAGCAATTACGAAATTTTGCAGAGTAGTTAGCCCAATGATTCCGTTTGGAAATGTACGAATCAATGTGAGAACTCCTACTATGAAGGTGACAACTGAAAAAAGCGTAAAATATAACTGTACCGTTTTGGACGCTGTAGCCTGATAAACGCCTCTTGAGATATAGCCTTTAAAAGCAAGCAGAACCAAAAGACCTAAGGCAAAGAAAAACCAAAATTTCATATTTCTAATTTAAAAACCTTTCCGTGCTATAAATGCCAGCAGGGAAAGGTCAGAGAATATAGGAATAGAATACTCCTTAATTTTCAGGGAATCCTGCATCTACCCAGCACTGCAAAATATCAATTTGCTCTTGGGTCAATTCTGTAGGACTGCCTGGAGGTACGAACATTGCTGGAGGCATGTCCTTATCTACCAACACTCGTTGTGCAAAAGTTCCATTGTCTAAGTTCGCCTTGATAGCTGCATAACTTGTGAAATCATTGGATGCTGGAGATAGAAAGGGATTCGCTGTTGTCCCACCACTATGACATCCTGAATAGGAGCAGGTAGTTTCAACAATTGGTTTTATATCCGCATCCCAAGTCGCACAAACGTCTTCTTCTTTTTCACAACTTGCGAGTGTAATCATACCCAGCATTAGAAAAAGAATGCTTGCTAAAACAGAAAATTGTTTCATTTTGATGAAAAATTGATATAGGCTCTTACATTGATTTCTTATATTACTCAAACCCACCCCAACCCCTCCGAGGAGGGGAATCACGTATATAGTGAGAAAATCCCCTCTTGGGATAGCTTGTGCCGAAACCTCGGCAGGCAGGGGTGGGTTACACTATTACTGTTTAATGTGGAGACCCATAGTTAAAAAATAGTTTTAAGCCTTCGCTGCAATGGGAGCTTTTTTGCTTCTGCCCCATGCAATAAATCCAAAAATAGCTATCAACACTACATTCACTCCAATTGCAGAAAACTCCCCTCTTGAACCATGAAATAGAGCAGCTAAAAGCATCACTAAAGCCAGCCCATATGCTGCCCAAACAGTCAAAAATGGTTTGATGCGGAGTATGGAAGGAAGCAATAATCCCAAACCACCTAATAATTCACTAATTCCAATAAATCGAACCAATTCAATAGGGCTAGAAGTGACCCAAGGAAGTGATGCTGCCAATGCTTCTACGGGTTGAGACGCTTTCATTGCTCCTGCCATGAGGAACATCGCTCCCAATAATACTTGAGCCACCCAAAGTGCAATGTTGATTGCCTTGTTGTTTGTTTGATTTGTCATTTTGCAAAGATTTTAATCGAATAAATAATGAAGTTGAAGACT
>JBGCDY010000577.1:0-3686 GCA_045105835.1 Chitinophagales bacterium | reverse complement strand
TAAAAAACAGATATGGATACAGTAATCATCGGCAGAACAGCAGAAAAAGAAATATTAGACAAGGCTTTAAGATCAAATGAGGCGGAAATGATTTCGGTTATTGGGCGAAGAAGAGTAGGGAAAACCTACTTAATCCGTACTGTTTATAAAGGAAAGGTTGCTTTTGAAGTATCAGGTTTACAAGATGCAACAGGCGAAGAACAATTAAGAAACTTTGCCAATCAGTTACATAAATTTTCTGGTTCAAAAGTAAGAATTTCACCGCCTAAAGACTGGTTAGAAGCTTTTTTTGTCCTTATTGATTTTTTGGAACAATGCGATTTAGAAACGAAACCAGTCATCTTCTTTGATGAAATACCTTGGATGGCAACACATAAATCAGGTTTTTTGAAAGGACTAAGTTATTTTTGGAATTCATGGGCAGTTCAACAAAATGTTGTTGTTGTGATTTGTGGTTCAGCAGCCTCATGGATGATTCAAAAAATCTTGCGAGATAAGGGTGGATTACACAATCGAGTTACCCGACGGATTCGCTTACATCCTTTTACTTTAGCAGAAACAGAGCATTTTTTAAATCATCGAGGTATTCGATTTGAGCGTTATCAATTGTTACAATTGTATATGGCAATGGGTGGAATTCCGCATTATTTAAAAGAAATTGAAGGTGGAAAAAGTGCGACTCAAAATATTGATAAAATCTGTTTTGGAGAAAGCGGTTTATTGCGAGATGAGTTTTTGAGCCTTTATCCTGCATTGTTCAAACACGCAGAATATCATACAGCAATTGTCCGTACACTTGCCGCAAAGCCCAATGGCTTGACTCGTTCTGACTTAATCAAATATTCAAAATTAACAGAAAGTGGAAGAATTACGAAAGTCTTAACTGAACTTTCAGAGTCGGGTTTCATTTCCGCTTACAATGCGTTTGGTAAAAAGAAAAAAGGTAAATTATATCGTTTGACTGATGAATACTCGATTTTTTACCTCAGGTTCATAGAACCAAATTTATCTGAAACACAAGGGGTTTGGTCAAGTCTTAGTCAAGGACAAGCTTACAAAATTTGGTGTGGTTATGCTTTTGAAAATGTTTGTTTAAAACACATTTTACAAATCAAAAAAGCTTTGGGAATATCAGGTGTTTATAGTCGTTCCTCTTCTTTTTTCAAAAAAGGCGATAAACAAAATCAAGGCGTTCAAATTGATTTATTGATTGACCGCAACGACCGTACAATTAACCTTATTGAGATTAAATTCTATGATGGAACTTTTACCATTTCAAAAGATTACGCTCAAAAACTCCGACAAAAAATCCAAATATTTAAGGAGACCACACAAACTAAAAAACAAGTTTTTCTAACCTTGATTACTGCTTTGGGCTTAAAGTCTAATATTCATAGTGTTGGTTTGGTCGATAATGATTTTGTGAGTGAGGTTTTGTTTGAAGAGTAAAAAAGCTCACACCTCAAAAAGCATTTCCATATTCAAATCATTTTGTGCGATTTGCATTGACCAACTATTTTCTTTTAAACCATAAGTAGTAATCATTGTTAAGTGAATCGCCTTTTTAGTTTCTGTCTCTAATCGAAAAGTATCCATTTTATTTTGGAGTTGTTTTGCATAACTTTTGGTAATCGTGAAGGGGGAAATCGAAAACTTTATTTCACATAAATTAATCACTCCATCACGTCTATCAATGACCAAATCAATTTGAGCAGCGTTTGATTTTTTCCCCTTGTTGTCTTTACTTTTCCACGCAAAAGTATGTGTGATTACACCGCTGATACCCAAGGCTTTTTTGATTTGAGAAACATGGTACAAACAAACTTGCTCAAACGCATATCCACTCCAAGTTCTATATGCAGGTGTATCCATTGCGTTCAACCAATTGTTTTCATCATAAGGGTCTGTATTTTGTATAAAGCGCAAATAAAAATGCGTGTAAAAATCAACCAATTGATACAAACTATTCCGTTTTTTCTTGCTAAATGGGCGATACCTTCGAATAAATCCGCTGTGTTCTAATTCGTTTAAAACACGAGTTGTACCGCTTCCCACAGATAGTTTTGTCAGCTCAATTATTTCATTTCGAGTCAAGCCTTTTGCCTTTGTTGCAATTGCTTTTACAATTGCAGTATGTTTTTCTGAATTAGAAAACAATGCTCCAAATAAGTTTTCAAATTCTGTTCGCAACAAACCATCTTTAGCAAAACAAACTTCCTCAATATTTTGCATCGGACTTTTGCCCCCTTCAATGGCTTCCAAATAAAATGGAACACCACCCACTACCATATACAATTGAATAACTTGATAACGAGTGATTGCCCGATTTTTTAATCGCAACATTTCTTCTGCTTCCTTCAAATCAAAAGGTTCTAACTGAATTTTTGCTGTTACTCGATTGTGTAAACCACCTTTATGATTGATTAATTTATTAATCATCCATGAAGCTGCCGAACCACAAACTATCAAAATAATATCGGTACGAGCCGAAGCCCAGCTATTCCAAAAATGGTCCAATGCTTGCAAGAAACTCGATTTTGGTGTGTCAAACCATGGTAATTCATCAAAGAAAATAACCTTCTTTGGTGTGTCTAAATTTTCTAAATAGGTGATTAATCGCTGAAAAGCAATAAACCAATTTTTAGGAGCTTCGCCACCTTCTGCCGATTTATGCTGGGCTGTCATCAATGCTGAATGAAAGGTAAATAACTGCTGCTGCATTTTAACATTGACAGTTGCCGTTGTGTAAAACGAAAAGTCATTGTTAAAAACATGGCGTATCAACAAGGTCTTGCCAACTCGACGACGACCATAAACAGCTACAAATTCTGATTTATGACTTTTTTTCAATGCTTCTAATCGCTTGATTTCTCTTTTGCGACCAATAAAATGCTGAATCATGAAATACTATATTTGGTGACAACTACTTTTTAAAATAGCTTATCACCAAATATACAATTATAATTGGTGGTAAGTTAATTTTTATTTCACTTGTCACCAATTATAAGCTAAAAAATAATTTCTTAAACCTTCACAAAATCCTCAACCCCATCCCCCTCATATCTCGGAATCAAATGAATATGCACATGTGGAACAGATTGCCCCGCCACTTTTCCATTATTAATACGGATGTTGAAACCTTCGGGCTGAAACTCTTTGGTCAGAATTTGCTTCACCCGATTCACCACGAACCAAATGGCTTGCTGCTCTTTGAAGCGCAGTGAAAAATAATCAAATGTATGTCGTTTGGGAATGATGAGGGAATGCCCTTTGATGGTAGAATATCGGTCGGAAGTCGCATATACTGTAGCCGTTTCGGTGATTAATCTGCGTTCTGCAATCGGTTGGCAAAAAGGACAGGCATTTTGGGTGCGGATGATGGCTTGATTGAAGTGGCGGTATTCGTAGATTTCGCAGTGCTTGGCGAGTAAAATGCTTTTGTAGGGAAGACGCACTTTGCACTGATAAACATGGCATTGGTGTTTGGTGTGGAAACGAAAACCGCTTTTGGCGATGTCTCTGCGGACGGTAAAATAGGCGCTTCCTGTGGGCTTCAACAATTCGGCTATTTCCATCAAAACGCCCGCCTGTTCTTCAGGCATCAAGACATTCAACACATAATGACAGAGAATGGTATCGAATTTTCCTGTTGGAAATTCCTTGGCATAATAAGGGTCATAGCCCAC
>JBGCDY010000576.1:0-4450 GCA_045105835.1 Chitinophagales bacterium | reverse complement strand
CAAACGTCTGATTGGATATGTACCACAAGACGACATTGTTCACCGAGAACTTTCGGTTGAAAACTCGCTTTATTATGCTGCAAAGTTGCGCTTGTCATCGGATGTGAGTAAGGAGGATATTTGGGAAAAAATCAATGAAGTACTGACCAATCTCAACATCAACGACCCCGAAATCAGAACTCGAAAAGTAGGCGACCTATCAGGTGGTCAACGCAAAAGGGTTTCCATTGCAGTGGAGTTACTGACCGATCCATCCATCTTATTTTTGGATGAACCCACTTCCCCACTCGACCCCGAAACGATTGAAGATTTCTTATTGTGTGTCAAAGACCTTACCCAAAAAGGAACGACGGTTTTGATGGTGACACACAAACCCAATGACTTGTACTATGTCGACAAAGTGATTTTCCTATCCAAAGGCGGTTATATGACCTATTTTGGTGGCAAAGAAAACTACTTGTCTTTTTTCAGTGCCAAGAATGTGATAGAGGTCTATTCCAAAAATGGCACCATCGAACAGGGGCAAGCTTGGGCTGAAAAATGGAAGGCTTCGCATCAAGAAGTTAACATTGGACAAAGCCCCAACCAAGAAATAGACAGACGACAAGATGCTTCGATGTTCAGTCAATTCTTTTGGCTGACCAGACGCTACTTCAATATCAAAACCAACGATAGAGCCAACACCTTGATTCTTCTTGCTCAAGCTCCCATTATTGCAGGCTTGATAGCACTTATCTTCAATGAGATAGAGCTGAGTGTTCTTTTCTTGATGACCATTTCTGCCATTTGGTTTGGTACGAATAATTCTGCCAAAGAAATTGTAGGAGAATTGCCAATTTACCGCAGAGAGCGCATGTTCAACCTCCGAATTCTGCCTTATGTCTTTTCTAAAATAGTGGTATTGACCTTCTTTTCTGCCATACAAGTTTTGGTGTTCATTGGCATCATTTATATTTTGGTCGGCACAGAAGAACTGCAATTCGCAAGTTATTGGCACAATGTAGGCTTGATGCTCTATTTGTGCTTTTCGGCAACACTCTTGGGTTTGTTGGTTTCTTCTATTGTAAACAGCACCGAAAAAGTGATGACCATCATCCCAATTGTCTTGATTCCTCAGATTATGTTGGGCGGAGTGATGGCGACGATTCCTGCAAAAAGCACCGTAGAATATGCGAGTTATACCATGCTTTCTCGTTGGGGAACAGAGAGTTTTGCCTATGTTCAAGACTCCATTCGTTCCTATATGGCATTTCCAGCACAGCCCGATTCTTTGGTCTACCAGACGGTAGATGCCGTAGAGTTTATGAATCTCCCGAATACCATTGATTTACCTCCCGAATTGAGTGCCAATTTGTGGGCGATTACTGCCTTGAACTTCTTGGTGTTTATGGGAATTGTTTGGGCATTGAAGCGCAAAGACAGTGTGTAAGATCGTGATTTGTTAATTTAGTAACTCGTGATTAGTACCTTCAAAACAATTCGGTAACGGCGACTTCAGTCGCTGACATGTTCTACAAGATTTACTTGTTAGAAAAATCACCAAAATTCAAATCATACCTTCTTCTCACAAAGATTCTCGATTAGAACAAAACCCAATCTTCTTCAAAAAATAAACTTCAAAAATCTTCATCCCAAATAAGGAACTAATTTTCTCCAAAACAAGTTGAAGTAAATAAGTGATACAAAGTATTTTGTACTTGTACATAAACAAAATGTTTGTTATTTTGCCCTAAATTCCAAAAACGACTGTGTAAATGGCAGAAAATACCCCTTCCCAAAATTCCAATCAACAACTCGAAGCAGGCACTTACGAAATCATACAGGGTCGCCTTCAAAAACAAGCAAGTGAATTGCGGCAACGCTTGACTACCCTCAACGAAAGCCGCAAAGAAGTATTTGGAGCCATCGAAACCGCCCTAATTGCCAATGACCACATTGCGACCGACAACAATTGTGTTGCCCGTGAAATCGTTTCGATTGACCAAACCAATATTTGTATTTTTGGATACAATGTCCATATTGGACTTCGTAAACAATTGCAAGTCAAAGATGTATTCAGCGTTTACGAATTTAGAGACCAGAGCTTTCACCAGTTGCCCTTAGACCTCATTGCAGACAAACGCTTTGAAGACGATTTTCACAACCTCTACAAATACTACCGAAATACCATTTTCGCCAAATTCTTTGCCAAAGGAAATTTGCTCTACATGGTGTTTCAGACGGGAAAAACAGCAGTTGATGTCAAGGCCTTCAAATGGGAATTTGAAGAAGGTAAATTGAAGTACATCGACGACCGAAGTGCTCCAGAAATTCAACTGCCTACTCAACATGCTTTTGAGTGGCAAAGAGTGCATCGAGACAGTCACCGATTAGGAGAACATTCACACGTTTCGATTTTGGATAGGGTATTTGTCGAGACCATTGGTGGGGATTTGACCATCAAAATTGAAGACAATACCGACGATGGCAAAGGAATTTACAGCGAAGATGTATTCGAAAAAGGGCAAACCTTGGACGATGGAGAATATTTTTACGCTGACTTGGGTAATTTAGTTGCCCTCAAAATTCGTCCTTATCGAGAGGATGCTCGCTATTTTGTTTACAATGAAAAAGTCAAAGAAGTCAAGCGAATAGACAGCTTGGAGGATGCTGCAATATTGTTGCCCGAAAATCATGGTATTATTTTCCCCGACGGCTACTACCTCCAAACGGGTGAATTCAAGCGCTTTGACAAAATCCTTCGGGGGATGCAATACGAAAAACGTGTAATCTCTCCAAATGGCGAAGATTACCTTTATGTGTTCTACCACACCGAATTGGACGAGTACATTTTGATGCCTTACAACATCATCCAACAAAAGGTCGAAAATCCGATTCCCTGCAATGGCTATACGCTGTTTCCGAATGGTGAACTCTGTTATTTTCGAGCCGAAAACGAACCCACCAAACACCATGTCCTCCAAATTTGGCAAACCCCCTACTCCCGTTCTCTGGCAACAAATGTGGGCGACAAAGCAGATACCTATCTCTACAAAGTTGGCAACAAAGACATCGTAAGAGCCATGTCGGAATGCTATGAGGTTTTGACCTTACTCAACAAGGAAGACAGCTACGAAAACCTCTACCTCGATTTGGTGCGCAAGACCACCGAAATCATGGATGCTTACTACTGGATTGGCAAGGCTGAAACGGCTGATTTAGCCCATCCTTTGAAGGAAATCAAAGGAGCTGCAACTTCTGCAATTGAGGAGTTTGAGAAAGTACAGCGCATTAGACGCAATACGGAAACGGCTGTTCAGGCAACCGACCAAAAAGCGGAGGCTTTGTTTACCCAACTCAAACGAACCCGTTTCGGAACAGTGGATATTTATGTCAAAGCTTTGGCAGATTTCCGGGCTTTGCGGGGCGAAGTGATTTCTTTGAAGGAACTGCGCTATGTAGATATGGATTGGATAGAAGCTTTGGAGGAGAAGGTCGCCAAAGAAACCGATAGATTGTCCAATGCTTGTGTGCAGTTTTTGCTGCGAGAAGATGCCCTTGAGCCTTACCACCAAAAAGTCGAAGACCGTCAAACGGATATTGAAGGAATCGAAACCGCCATGCAAGCGGCTGATTTGCAGGAAAAAATTGATGGGATTGGCAAAGAATTGGAGTTGTTGATTGACATCGTGAGTAACCTCAAAATCGAAGATGCTACACATACGACCCAAATCATCGACAGCATTTCGGATATTTTTGTGAGCTTGAACCAATTGAAGGCGAAGGTCAAAAACCGCAAAAAAGAATTGTTGAGCGTCGAAGCAGTGGCAGAATTCAATGCCCAATTGAAGCTACTCGACCAAAGCATTATCAACTATTTGGATTTGTGTTCTACTCCCAATAAATGCGATGAGTATTTGACCAAACTCATGGTACAGGCGGAAGAATTGGAGGGAAAATTTGTGGATTTTGATGAGTTTACCACCAAAATTTACGACAAAAGGGAGGAAGTCAACAATGCTTTTGAAGCCAAAAAACTACAATTGACCGAAGCACGTAATCGCCGTGCTGCCTCCCTTCAAAGCGCAGCCAGCCGCATCTTCAAAGGCATCCGCAACCGTCTCAAAAACTTCAAAGAGGTACAGGAAATCAATGGCTATTTTGCGACGGATTTGATGGTCGATAAGGTGCGAGACATCGTGAAGCAGTTGTTGGTTTTGGAAGATTCGGTGAAAGCAGACGACCTACAAAGTCAATTGAAGACCTTGAAAGAGGAGGGCATCCGTCAATTGAAGGATAGAAAGGAGCTGTTTGTTGATGGCGAAAACATCATCAGGTTTGGAAGACATCATTTTTCGGTGAATACACAGCCGCTTGATTTGACCATTGTTCGTCGAGAAGGTGTGCTGTTTTTTCACTTGACTGGTACCAATTTTTTTGAGAAAATTGACAGCCCAGAATTGTTGGCAAC
>JBGCDY010000575.1:0-3533 GCA_045105835.1 Chitinophagales bacterium | reverse complement strand
AGTGCGACGAATTTATACTCTACTGTCCTTACTTTTTCGACTGTTCAAACAACTTGGAGTTTTAGAAATATGTGCATAGTGACCAGTTTCTTGGGAACGGTATTGGCACTCTTTGGTTTCTCGCAATTTCTATTTGAGTTTTTGGACATTCTTGGAGTCTTCACTCCTTCCATTTCTGCTATTTATATGCTCGACTTTTTTTGGTTGAAGCAACAACAATATGATTTGGATAAAATTCCAAAATGGGGTAAAAAGGGATTACTTGCTTGGGGAATCAGCTCTATGGTTGCGCTTTTTACTTATTTCGGGGTTTTCCAATTGACCCATGCCCATTTTCTGGATTCTTTTTTATTGGCGGGAGGGATTTATATTTTGTTGAATCGGAAAGATTAAGCAGTTTACCCCTTCGATAATCTACTTAATCTATGTATATTTACATGGATTAAGCAATTTATCCTTTCGATAACCTACTTAATCCATTATTTTTAACAAAAAGTAGGTTTCATGAACGATTTCATCATAGGCAGAACCTCCCAAAAACAAGAACTAAAGGAAGCCTTGGTTTCTAATAAACCCGAAATGCTTGCTTTAGTAGGGAGGAGACGGGTAGGAAAAACCTATTTGGTGAGTAAAATGTATGCCGAACACATTGATTTTGAAGTAACAGGACTTCAAAATGGGAATAAGCGTGACCAACTCGAAAATTTCATGTTGAGAATGGGCAAACATTTTCCCAATTACGAATTGGAGAAAATGCCCAAATCTTGGCTAAAAGCCTTTGACCTTTTGACCCTTGCTTTGGAGAGTTTGCAGAAAAAAACAAAAATGGTGGTCTTTCTGGACGAATTGCCATGGCTAAGTACCCGAAAATCGGGTTTTTTAACGGGCTTGAGCTATTTTTGGAACAGTTGGGCAGTCAAGCAAAATATTGTAGTCGTTATTTGTGGTTCTGCGGCTTCTTGGATGATAAAAAAAGTTATCAACGATAGAGGAGGACTACACAACAGAGTCACTCGTTTGCTCTATTTGCACCCCTTTACCTTAGCCGAAACAGCCGCTTATTGCCGTGCGAGAAACATCAAATTGAATCCCTACCAAATCCTACAGTTGTATATGGTCATGGGAGGTATTCCGATGTATTTAGACCAAATAAAACCAGGTCTTTCAGCCATTCAAAACATCCAAAAAATCTGTTTTACACCATCAGGCTACCTCCGCAATGAGTTTGAGCGTTTGTTTGCTTCTCTTTTTAACGATTGTCAAAAACACGTTAAGGTCATTCGAGCTTTAGCTACCAAACGAAAGGGATTAACGAGGTCAGAAATCATTGATACAACGAAACTTGTCAATAGCGGAAAATTAACCGATATTTTGTACGAGTTGGAAACGTCAGGTTTCATTACCATTTATGGAGGTTATGGCAAAAAGGTAAAGGAAAGTCTTCATCGACTGACAGATGCGTACTCCTTATTCTACCTTACATTTTTAGAGCCTTTGGGCAAAAACAACCAATTGGATTTCATCAAACTAAGCGACCTACCGCTTTGGAAAACTTGGAGTGGTTATACTTTCGAGAATATTTGCTTGACACACATCGACCAAATCCGAAAGGCTTTAAGCATAGCAGGTATGACTTCTTCTATTGCCTCTTTTGTGGCTCGCCCCAAAGATGGCTTATCTGGCGCACAAATAGACCTCTTGATTGACCGCAGTGACCAGTCCATTAATGTTTGTGAAATCAAATTTAGTATTGAAGATTATGTAGTGACCAAAAAGGATGTAGATAATCTCCAAAACAAAAAGAAGGTATTTCGCTACCACACCAAAACCAAAAAGCATTTATTTACCACAATTATCACAACAATGGGCGTGGTAGAGAACAGCCACAAACTCAATGCTATTGACCAAGTAGTGACCCTAAAGGATTTATTTTTGGAGTAAATTTATCCTACATTTACCTTTGCAATAAAAGCTTTTGAAATTCATTCAACATTCCTTACCCCAAAACTCCGTGTCTCCGTGACCCTGTGTTCAATAAAAATATGGCAAAATCCAAAATATATCGCCGCTCCTACCGCATCCGCAAAGCCTATGGAACTGCTTTTGTGGTATTTATGAGCTACTTCAAAGTCTATCTACTCAGCAAATTCTTCGGCAGAAGCTATTATGAAAAAAGACTCAATGGACTTCACATCAAAAATGCCAATCGGGTCAAAAAAGTCATTCTTCAATTACAAGGTTTGTTTGTGAAGGTAGGGCAGTTGTTGTCCATTCTCAGCAACTTTTTACCCGAAGCTTTTCAAGCTCCTTTGGATGAGCTGCAAGACAAAATACCCGCTCGTCCGATTGCAGAAATCCGCCAAAGAATCCTGACAGAATTGGGAGATACCCCCGAAAACCTTTTCAAACATTTCGACGAAACACCTCTTGCAGCCGCTTCGATTGGGCAGGCACACAAAGCCACATTGAAGGATGGAAGTGCTGTGGTGGTCAAAGTCCAACACGCCAACATCGAACTCATTGCAGAAACCGACCTCCACATCATCGAACGTTTGACCAAATTGACGGCTTGGTTTTTCGAAATCAAAGGCATCGAATACACCTATACACAGGTGCGGCAAATGATTGAAGAGGAGTTGGATTTTGAGCAGGAATCGAGGGCGATGCAGCGAATCAAGGAGAATTTGAAGAACGAAAAAGGTTTGATAATTCCCGAAGTATATCCGCAGTTTTCGACTTCAAGGGTGATGACCACTTCTTTTTGTCCAGGAGTCAAAATCAACGACATTGCACAGTTGGACAAGTGGAAAATTGACAAACGTTCGGTGTCGGATAGGCTGGTGAATGCCTATTGTCAGATGGTTTTTGAGGATGGGTTCTACCATGCCGACCCACATCCTGGCAATATTTTGGTGCAAAAAGATGGGACGATTGTCTTGCTGGATTTTGGGGCAACGGCTTCTATTCAGCCTGTTATGCGGACGGGTTTGCTGCAATTGATTGAAGGGGCTGCCAAAAACGATACCCGAAGAATCATTGAAGCCCTCAAAACGGTGGGTTTTATTGCAGACGACAAGGAGGCGATTCGCATTGCAGAGAAGGTGATTGATGCTTTTCGGAATTTCCTACAAAATGAGATTCAGTTTGAAGGGATGAATTTGAAGGACATCAAGGTGAATCCTTTTGAGAGTAGTTTTTTCAAATTGGCGATGGAAGTGGGCATCAAGGAACTGACCAATATCGTGCAAGTTCCGAAAGATTATGTATTACTGAATCGTATGGTGACGCTCTTAATGGGAATCTGCAATACCTTGGATATTCACAGCAATCCTTTGGAAGTCGTGCAGCCTTATCTTCAAAAGTTTTTGATGAATGAAAAGGGTGATACGGTGAAGTTTGTGAAGGAATTGGTGCAGCAAATGGCGAGCAATGCTTTGTCTTTGCCTGGTGATTTGCGAAAGGTTCTGTATCAGGCACATCGGGGAGAATTGGAGGTGCAGGTGATTGGCAATAAGGAGCGAACGAGGATGCTC
>JBGCDY010000574.1:0-6432 GCA_045105835.1 Chitinophagales bacterium | reverse complement strand
TCCTCTCTAAAATTGTAAATCTCCGTCAATCCTGCAAAATAGCTGCAAAGCTGTACCTGAGTCAATTGTACCCGACTCCATTTGCCTTCTGCTTCGGTCTGTTCTTGGAATGCCTCACGAGTAAGTAAATCCAGTGCTTCTTCTTTGCTCATATTCAAGGCATGAACCGAATAATCCAAAATCGTATTGCAGACAATTCTCAAATTCCATTTGTAGTACATCAACCACAATTCTGGAGCATTTTCTCCATAGCCTTCTTCCAACATCATGCGCTCTGTATAGCATGCCCAACCTTCAATCATTGCCCCATTTCCAAAAATACTTTTGACCAAACTTGGCGACTGATTGGCATACACCAATTGGGCATAATGTCCAGGAATCGCCTCGTGAATGTTCAAAATTTGCAGCATATAGTGATTGTATTCCTTCAAATAACTTTCGGCTTGGTCATCATTGTAGTGGTCAAGCGGAGTGACATTGTAGTAAGTGGGCGCATCTTTGTCAAAAGGTCCTGGTGCCGAAATGGAAGCTCCTGCTGTGCCACGCATGTACTCAGGAGTTGCACGTACCTCCAATGGCTTTGCAGGATCGAGATAGAGGATGTCTTTTTCTTTTACAAAAGCCACCAATTCAGGTAATTGTTTTTTGATGGCATCCATGAATTCGCCTCGTTTGACATGTTTTTGAGAGATTTCATCAATCAAAATTTCCACTTGCATCATCTTGTCTCCAGGTGCACGGGTAGTTGGAAAATATTTCGACCACAATCTGTCTGCAATGGCAAACATCTTTTGGTGAATTGCCGTTTTTTCTTCCACTGCAATGTCATACAATTCCTTTGCAGTATAGCCCGACTGAATATCAAACTGAAATTTTTGATTGTATAGTTCTTCCCCAATTCTAAAACTTTGAACTGCTCTATCAGGGTCTTGAAGAGTAGGAAGTATTTTTTTGTTGAGGAACATGTCAAACATTTCGATGCCTTCAATAGCGTTCTTCAAGCTTTCCTCAAAATCAGTTTGGGATGTCTTGCCCCAATCCTCTTTTGAAGCTTCGTCTGCCAATTTTCGAATTTTTTGGTCAAAAATGTTCAAAGTGCCACCGATTTGGTAAGCCGCCAATTGGGTATGTTCCAATGTAGGGCGTTTGATGTTTTGGACAGCTGCTTTGTAATAAGCAGGAACATGCTTCATTTTGAGGTGTAGCTTCTTCAATTTTTTTGCAGTAGACATTTCCTTGTCGCTCACCAAACGGTCAAAAGAACCGCCAATATTGTAAACCGAAGGATTCCATTCGTAACTACGGAAAACCTGATTGTACCAGATGGAAGATTCCAATTCGTTCTTTATCAAAGCGTAATCGGTTTTGTCCTCATTGGAAAGTTTACTTGGGTCGATTTCCCTGAGTCCACCCAAAAGTCTTTCATAAGCACCCATGCTCTTATTTCTATTGGCTTCGCTTGGGATACTCAACTTCGTATCGTATCCTGACAATCCCAAATAATCTGCATATTCTGGATTGAGTGACCAGTAAGTTTTGAAGAAATATTCTTTGTATTCCTCAAAAGATGCAAAACTTCGAGTACTGCCACCCTTTTGTTTCGCTTGACGAGCCTTGTTGATATCAATCTTCATTCCTTGTGTCTTTCCGCTACTTTTATTTACCACCCTCGCTTTTTGTCCACCTCTGATAACTGTTTGTGCATCTATCCCATTTATGGGAGACAACAGGAAGAAAATAAACAAAAAACACCCTATTTGGAACTTATTCATTTGAAAAAGAATTTTTAAATAGAAATATTTTGCGAAATTCGTGTTATTTGCAGTAAAAACAAATTTTATGCTGACCCTTTTTCTAATTGCCATTACAGGCTTGATTTCTTTTTATGCCTTCAATGACCCCACTTTGCGTCAGAAGCTGATTTTCTATCCCTACGACATTGACAAAAACAACAATTATTATCGATTTATCAGCTCGGGTTTCATTCATGCCGATTGGATGCACCTGATTTTCAATATGGTTACTTTGTATTTCTTTGGTAGAAATGTAGAAACCTATTTTTCGATTTATTTTGGTAATATGGGATTGCTACTTTATCTCTTGCTTTACCTTTCATCAATGGCAGCCGCAAGCTCGATTTCGTTTATGAAATACAAAGACAATGTGGCTTATAGGGCTTTGGGGGCATCAGGAGCTACTTCCGCAGTATTGTTCGTAGCTATCATGTTTGACCCTCTGATGACCTTGATTATCTTTCCAATTCCGATTCCTTTGCCTGCTATTGTTGTAGGAATTGGCTACTTGTTTTACTCCCATTGGGCGGCTAAAAATGCAAGAGACAATATTGGTCACGATGCCCATTTCTTCGGTGCACTCTTTGGCGTTTTATTCATCTTAGCCTTTCGATACCAAACTGCTTTTGAATTTTGGACAAAACTGACAAGCTGGTTTTAGTAATTTGTATTTCCGATATTTTATGTATTTCTCATGAAGACGTTATGGTATAACGTCTCTACAAGCAACCACCAACACAACCCTCAAAAAACAATGATAGTAGATTTACGAAGTGATACCGTCACCAAACCAACGAGCGAAATGCACGCTGCCATGTTTGCTGCAAAAGTAGGCGACGATGTATTTGGCGAAGACCCAACAGTGAATGAACTCGAAGCCAAGGTTGCTGCCATGTTTGGGAAAGAAGCCGCTATATTTTGCCCCTCAGGAACGATGTGCAACCAAATTGCCTTGAAGGTACATACCAAGCCTTTGGAGGAAGTCATCACCCATCATTTGTCGCATCTTTATCAATACGAAGTAGGCGGATATGCCTTTCATTCAGGCGTTTCGCTCAAAATGATGCAAGGCAACAATGGTCTTCTAACTGCTGATTATATCCACAACAACATCAATGGAGACTATGATTGGCTGCCTGTCACAAGCTTGGTTTGGCTCGAAAACACCTGCAACAAAGGAGGAGGGAATTACTATAATTTGTCTCAATTGCAGGAGATAAAAGCTGCTGCAAAATCGAATGATTTACCCATTCACATAGACGGTGCTCGTATCTTCAATGCCCTCATTGCCTCCAATATTTCGGCTACTACAATGGGTACTTTTTTTGACAGTCTCTCTTTCTGTTTGTCCAAAGGTTTGGGTGCGCCTGTGGGTTCTATGTTGGTCGGTGACAAAGCCTTTATCCGACAAGCTCGACGGGTCAGAAAAGTGATGGGCGGCGGTATGCGACAGGCAGGTTATTTGGCGGCAGCGGGATTGTATGGATTAGAACACCATATCGAACGCCTTGAAGAAGACCACCAAAAAGCGAAAACACTCTTGGAAGTATTGCAGACCAAGCCCTATGTCAAAAGGGTTTTGCCTGTTCATACCAATATTTTGATTTTTGAATTGAGGGAAGAAGTCGACACCCAAGCTTTTGTGGGGCGATTGGGAGAAAAAGGAATTTTGGTCATTCCGATGGGACCAAAATTGGTGCGAATCGTGACGCATTTGGATTTTACGGATGAAATGTTGGCTTATACCTTGGAGCATTTATAGCTTCAAAATTAGACTACTGTAGTCTTTGTTGTGTTCGCAAGAATTGTTTTGAAATCAAATACAAAAATGAACTATGAAAAGAATCCTTGTTCTTGGCAGTGGAGGTGCTGGTAAATCTACCTTGACACGGGAACTGCAAAAAAAGCTTCAAATCCCTGTCATTCATTTGGATGCCCATTATTTTAGCCCCAATTGGGTAGAACCTGAACGAACGGATTGGGAAGAAACGGTGAAAAAATTATCGGCAGGAGAGGAGTGGATAATGGACGGCAATTACTCAAGTACTTTGGCGATTCGCTTGGAAAGGGCAAATACGGTAGTTTTTTTGGATTTTCCGAACTGGAAATGTACTGCAAGAATTTTGTGGCGAGGCTTCAAGTATCGTGGTCAAATCCGACCAAGCATGGCAGCGGGCTGCAAAGAAAGGGTGAATTGGCAGTTTTTGAAGTATGTGTGGGGCTATCCAAATCGAAGTCGCCCCAGGGTTTTGCGATTGTTGGAGGAGGAGAAAGATAGGATAGTTGTGTATAGGCTTAAAAATGAAAAGGAAGTGAAGGATTTTTTGAGGAATTATTAATTCTGTGATAATTCCTCAAAAAACTAGACAAGATTAGAACTCCCTTTCCTTCAATTCCTTTCTCACCAACATCAAAATTTGTCCCAGTCGATTCTTCCCCTTTCCGTCTCCACCATCGCCCCAATAGCTGTCATTGGCTGTATGTTCTACGATTTTTGCATCTCCTGTAGAAAGCAATAAGTCCTTCAAATCAGGATGTTGGATGAACTTCGCACGTACTGCGTCCAGCATCACCAAATTTTTCACTTTTTCCCAATCTCGTCTGATTTTCATCTTGCGGCTTCTGCCCATTTGAGCTGCCAACATGGGTTTTGCAGCCTTGCGTATTTCGGTTTCATAAGGCGTTCCTTTGAATTTTTGGGCTTGAAAATAATGCTCAGAAGTAGCCCAAATTTTGCCCTTCAATTTGATGGGGTAAGCGGCAAAATTGGAAAATTCGCCGTACTCATTGGCGGTACTATAAAAACGGATGGTGTTGGTGGATGACATTTGGGGTGGATTTATTTTTTGAAATTTGTTGAATAACTCTATTAACCTTCTCAACAAACATCAACGAAAATAAATTCCTTCAAATTAAATAAATTTCATTATAATTGGGAACGCTTCAAAAATAAGGTTACAAATTTCGCTTTGCTTATTCACCCGATGAGGGCTTTCAATATTTTGGTTAATAATCACTTATGTTGCAGCCCTCATCGGATGAATTTTAAAATAGCTTGCCCCGAAAACTCGGGGTTAATTCAGCAGCGTTCCTTGAATGGTTTCATGGTGGTTGAAAGACTACTGTAGTCTCATTTCATGTTAATACCTCCATTTGTTCCCAATCAAGGTTTGTGCGATTTCTTCAATAAACGAATCTGCGACCAACTTGGATTTATCAGCTTTCTTCAACCAATGCCACTTGATTCCATAAATGGCGGTTATTTTTTTTGCCCATTTGATACTTTCAGCATCTTCGGGGCTGCCAATGATGAAATGCCGTTTTTGAGGATTTTTTAAATATTCTTGGAAGAAAAAGCCAAATTCCCACCTACTTGTAGGGCCAATATTGGGCGCAAATTCGCCTGCACTTTCGCTTGTCCAATAAGTCGGCAACCAAAAAGCGGTGATGTCGCAAAGGTTGAGGTATTGCAGTTCCCAAGGCATTTGTTTGTCTCTGACCACCTCCAATTCATTTTGAGGATTTGGATTGTCAATTTCTGACCAGTAACCACTTTTGGGTTCAGGAGAAACGACTATCATACTTGCATCCAAACGTTTATCCGCCTTCAACTTTTCGGTAATGACCCTTCTCCAACCTGTCAACATTGCTCCATCTGGTGGCGTAGGGCCTGCTAAGAAAACGCCCAATTTGGGGAAAACAGTGTCGTGGCTTCTGGAGAATAAGGTTCTGATTTGATTTCCTTGCATGGTTGGGTTTATTTGATTGTTCCTGTTAATGCCATAAATCCAATTCTAATCAAAATAATCGACATCGTAGAAGAAGCCCTCTCTTGATAAGAAGAACTGATACGGGTATTTGTCGTTTTGTAAAAATCTTCTGATTGGATAGGAAGATTTTGGTTAAATATCCACCTGACATGATGATGTTGGCGAGCTACTTAGATATATTTGAAAATAGCTAGAACGCCTACAAAGACCAATTTGATGGCAGAAGCAGTCTCTGCCCCCCCTCCAAGCATCAAAACACCCAATCCAAGCACGATAAAAAGAATGTTTCTTAAAGCTTTGTTGTCATTTGAAGCATAATGGTCAACAGGAAAAGTCCTTTTTACTTTCAGCTCTCTCTTTCGCTCCAAATCTTCTACTTCCTCAATGATTTCTTGAAGTAAGCATTCTTCTTTACACTCAATACTCAGGAGATTTCTAATGGCACGGTAAGTACTTCCTTTCTTTCGTTTTTCAATGGCAAAATCCAGTAGTTCTTGTTTCGTTTTCATTTCCAATGAATGTTTTATTTCCGAAAAGTTGAATGTTACTATGAACACGCATCTTCTGAAATAAATTCCTTTCACATTGGTATAAAAATTTGGTGGAGGTGATTTTTTTTTCTTTTCTATCCATTTGATGGGGCGAAAAGGAAAGTTGGAGGGTTTGTATGAACTAGTTTTGAAGCTTTGCCTTCTTCAATCTCTTTTTACGATAAACATCAAAGTATTTAACAGACTTCAATGTTCCATTTACCAACGTCTTTTCTTTTATGAAGAAGTCTTCTTCTTTGTGAAAGACAAAGCTAGAGATATAAGTGATATTTTTCTTCTCTACCCCATCTTCAAATATTATTTCTTCCTTCTTACTTT
>JBGCDY010000573.1:0-2733 GCA_045105835.1 Chitinophagales bacterium | reverse complement strand
CATGCAGTAGGATCAGTACAACCTGATTCTATACAAAACTCTGCCGTTTCATCTACATTTCCACTACCACCTTGGCTACAAGAGCCTTGTACATTATTTCCTGTCTCTTCTACCCCATCAGCCGTTACATTCACCAATTCTACGCCTGTTTCTAAAAGTGTTACTACAAAATCATTCCCACCATCTCCAAAACTGTCGAAAGCATTAAAAGTAAAACATGTAGCAGGAATACAATAAGTGTTTGTCTCATTACCACTATTTGGAACGCCACAATCACTTGCAAATACAGTACCATCATCCATTACCAATTCCCAACCTGCTTCGCTACCAAAAGTATCTGTGTTCGTGACAGATACTTCAATATCATAGCAAGTAAAGTAACATGAGCCATCTTCTTGATTGGCAGCAGAATCATAATTAATTGCTTCAGAATCTGTACAGCCAAAAATACAAGCAGGACTGGTAAGATTTAGTTCAAAAGGGCCCTGATTAGTACTAAAACCATGTACTAAAATATAATATTCTGTACCTTCTGCAGCAGTCCAAGTAACCTCTGATCGAGTTCCACAATTATCATCATTCCCAGTTTCACAGACCAATGCTCCACATGTACCTGTATATATCCTTATTTTGGTATCAAAACCAGTATTACACAAACTGGCTGTCATTTCATCTCCTGCTCCTGTGAATTTGTACCAAACTCCTCCTCCAGTGCCGTCACCTGTCCCACAAAATGGAGCAGAATCGGAAGTAGCCAAACTTGTATCTCCTGTTTTGGTATCGCCACACTCTATGGTTTCGGCACCGCTACAAAGGTCATTGAAGAAACAAGAACCATCGTCGTCTGTGGCACAAGAATCGTAGTTATCAGCAGAAGCATCGGTACAGCCAGAAACAGCTGTTTGAAAGGCTAAAGATAAGAAAAATGTAAAACCTGTCACATCTGCATCAAAAATAACATCACATGATCCAGAACCTTTTGTCAGGACAGCAGAACTACCAGAGCCCCATCCATCTCCAAAAGAATCAAAAGCATTGAAGGTATAGGTTTCACCATCGATTAGACAGTAAGTATCCGAGGTTGTTTCGCTATTGCTATAACTGTTATTTGAATCTACCTCACTCCCACTTCCATCCAATATTTCCCAGCTAATCTCACTAGCACTACTGCTAGGGGCAGATATATCCAGGGTCACGCTTGTCTCTCCTGCTCCACACTGAGCAGTCGCATTTTGCAGCGAGAAACAACAAAGAACTGCCATACAAAGCAGCCCCAAACATTTTGTAAAGAATCTTGTCATAATCGAAAAATTTTAGTAATTGGTTTAAAAAATATTTGTTAATTGGTTTATGTACATAGTATTTCCATCCAACTAGGAATAGTTGAGTAGCTTGGGGTTTGGAGTGCTAAATAGGGTATTAAGGTTGGGGTATTTTTAAGTGTTAAATCTAAGTTATTTTTTTGAAACCTCAATGTTAAAATGTCATATGGGTGTCAAAAGTCAGCTGCGTGTCTTTTTTTTCTGGATTTCGCTTCAAAAACCACCCCATTTGCGTCATTGCGAGCCACTATCACCAAGGGATTTCGCCCATTTCCTCTTTGCAGCAAGGCGACACTTCTTGATTCTCCTTCAATTAAAAATCCACTTTCTTCCACTTTGACGGCTTCAAAGTCCCCCTTGCCATTGCCTTCAAGGTACAGACCAATGTGTGCATCGTATCGCCCTGTCTCGACTTCGACAGGATATTGGTTCCCAATCAACAGCGCATCCAAATGACCATCGCCATTGAAGTCTTGAAGTAGAATGTCATTGTTTGGAGCAATTTGGGCTTGCATGGGGAGGCGTTTTTGTTGAAGAGACTTTCCATTTTGATTTTCCAAATACACACTGCTCATCTCGTAAGCTTCGTAGTGCAGCGCCTTTTGAAGGGCCTCTCGTCCATATACTTGCTCCAAATTGGAATTGCCAAAGGCTTCATAAGTGGGGAATTTTTGGGCAATACTCGGCATTTGTTCGGACGAACACTGTCTTCCACGCACAGGATAACACACCCCAGAATTGTAGTAACCCAATACAATATCGTTTTTGCCATTGCCGTCAAAATCATCGCTATAAATATGAAAAGGCTGGTGTTCGCTTGCTTTGTTTTTAGAATTCAAGCCCAAATTACCGAGCATATAATCCATATCGCCATCGCCATCCATGTCTGCGGCTTCAATACAGTTCCACCAACCATTCGTTTTTTCTAAGCCCAATGCTTTGGTGTCTCGATTGAAAGTGCCGCCATTGTTTTGCAGTACTTCAATGGGCATCCACTCACCTACTACGATGAGATCTGGGTCTTTGTCTCCGTCATAATCTGTCCAAATGGCATCCGTCACCATGCCGATATTTTGAAGGTCAGGGGCGAGTTCTTTGGTGACATCCTTGAAGTTTCCGCCTTCGTTTTGGAGCAAATAACTATTGGGAGCGTGGGGGTATTTGCCTGGCAAAACCCGTCCTCCAATCATCAAATCCATATCTCCATCCGCATCAAAATCTGCTGCTTTGACACAGCTTCCACTTGCAGGCATAGCAGGCAATGCAGTCTTACTTTTAGAAAAATTCCCCTTGCCATCGTTGGTGTATAAACGGTCTTGCATGGCTGCATCCTGCAAAGACAATTCATTGCTGCCACTGACCACATACAGGTCTTCGTCGCCGTCCCCATCCGCATCAAAAAATACAGCTC
>JBGCDY010000572.1:0-3755 GCA_045105835.1 Chitinophagales bacterium | reverse complement strand
GTGCGCCATTCTTGCCCTTCAATAAAAAAGTACCCGCATCCTCAAACTCTGCCAAGTCTTGGTGATTGAAATTGTGAATCATGCCACTGACAGCTTCGACATCGCCTACCAAATAGTACAGAATATCCACAAAATGACTGCATTGGGTAAATAAGCATCCACCATCCAAAGCCTTTTTACCACGCCAAGTCGAATTCAAATAATAAGCCGCATTTCGATTCCAAAAACAATTGATAGCCACTTGAAAAACACGCCCCAATTTCCCTCCTTCAATCAATTCCTTGACCACTTTTACGGGAGGATTGTAGCGGTTTTGTTTGACGACAAACAACTGACAGTCATTTTGTTCAGCGGCTTCAATCATTTCTTTGCATTGCAGTGAAGACATCGCCATGGGTTTTTCACAAACCACATGTTTGCCCGCCTCCAATGCCGCAATTGTCATCGGATGATGCAAATAATTGGGGGTGCAAACATTGACGACTCCAATGTTGGACTGCTCCAATAATTTACGATAATCCGTGAAAGTAGGAATGTTCTCCTCTTCAATAAAAGAATTTTGCAGCTTCGATTCATCTATGTCACAGACCGCCAGTAATTTTGCATTCGGATGATTAAAAATGTGTTTAGCATGCCTCGTTCCGATGTTTCCAAAGCCGATAATGGCGAAGTTAATAAAGGAAGGTCGAGCTTGAGAATTGGAGTTTTTTGACATTGGAATACAATTGCAAAGCTGTTAAAAGACGAATCACTGGTTTCTAATACCTTGTAACAGAGGGGTATTAAAATTTGCCTATGACCAAAATCGTTCATTAACATCCCCCAACCCCCTTCAAAGGGGGAGTTTTATAGTGAATTCCCCCTTTGAAGGGGGTTGGGGGATGTTACGTTAGTATTGATTGCTGTATTGAAAAAAATCAATTAGCACATGACCAAGAAATAAGGATTCAGTAAGTTTTCTCGGTTATAACGCAGCGCATCACCCTCTGGTTGTTTGGTGATGGTTGCGCCCGCTTCCTCTGCAATGATGTGCCCTGCGGCAGTATCCCATTCCATTGTGGGTGCAAAACGAGGATAAAAATGTGCCTTGCCCTCTGCAATGAGTGTAAATTTCAAGGAGCTACCTGCTGATACCAAATCTACCTCATCATGCTTTTCCTTCAATTCATCCACAAATTTTTGGGTGTCTTCATTGAGGTGCGAACGACTGACAAAAACCTTGACCGTTTCATTTGGAGCAATTGCTTTTGTGTGAATTTGGGTATGGGTTTCGCCTTCAACTTTGAATGAACCACTGCCTTTTTTGGCATAGTACATTTCTTTGCTAACAGGAATATAGACCACCCCCAAAACGCTGTGTCCCTTGTGAATCAAGGCAATATTGGTGGTAAATTCTCCGTTTTTTTTGATAAATTCTTTAGTGCCATCCAAAGGGTCGACTACCCAGCAGTATTCCCAGTTTTTGCGCTCGGAGTAGGGGAGAAGTCGGGTTTCTTCTGAGATAATCGGAATATTAGGGAAATGCTTTTGAAGTCCTGCAACGATTACATCATTTGAGGCCTTATCTGCGGAGGTCAAAGGAGACTTATCTGCTTTCATTTCTACAGAGAAATCGTTCTTATAGATTTCCATTATGGCATCTCCTGCTGCTTCCGAAATGTCAATAAGTATTTGTATGTCTATGCTTTCTAACATGGTTTTGAGGTTATTGGTGATGATTAGGGAGTTTATTCCACTCCCAATTTGTTGCAAAGTTAAATAAGTAAAGATTGAAATGACAATAAATAACCTGTTTTTCGGTATTACTTGCTGCTTTACAAATGATAATTTTTTGAAAGTATTTTTTTCTTCTTGCATCTTTAGAAGCCTTTATACCGTCTTATTATTTTAAACCTAATAAATATTGATATCATGAAGAAAGCAAGTACTTTAACTTTTGTATGGATGTTGTTGTGTGTCACTGTCGTGAACGCACAAGTAAGTTATACAGATGTGGAACCTGATTTCACCACTAAATTAACACCAGGGTCGGAAAGCAATATTTTCGCAGTAGATTTTGATGGGGATGGAAATCGAGAGTTTGATTTTAGGTGGGACAAAATCACCAATTGGTTTTTGCATATGGTGGCAGTGGGCGATGGTGAGGACTTTATTTTGAGAGGAACAAGCACCAACTCTTTTGGAGCAAGATACCTTCAGCGCCACAGTGTAGGAAATCTCATTGACGACTCCAAAAACTGGGGGAATTCTACTCCTGAACCACTGATTAGTGATACCAACAACCCTAATTTTCGAAATTTGGGAGATAAGTATGTAGGAGTGCGCTTCAAAAAAGGAACCGATATGCACTATGCATGGGTTTTGGTTGCTTTTGATGATGAAGATAATCTGACGGTCAAAAGTTTTGCCTACGAAACGACCCCAAACAAAGGGATTGAAGCGGGGGATACTGGATTTCCAACATCTATTGAAGACATGGAAGCTTACAATATTTCCGTTTTTCCAAACCCCACTTCGGATTACCTTTCTATTGAAAATGGTTCTAATGAAGCATTGAAGAATGTTTCTGTTTTTTCGCAAGAAGGTCGATTGGTTATGGAAAGTAGGAATGTGGACTCCTTCAATAAAATAGATATGCGAGAATTGAAGCAAGGAATGTATTTTTTGGTATTGCAGTCTGAGAATGCTGTCATGCGTAAGAAAATTTTGAAGAAATAGAAAAACATATTACCTTGATACTTTGTAATGTTTCTGCCTTCATCCCCCCAAAGATTGTATTTTACCCACCCCAAATCTACAGTACAAACCATTTTTTTTTAACCACATTTTTTTAGAAATATGAGAAAAGTATTTTATTTTTTGCTGTTGTTCAGTGTTGTAACACTTTTTACCAATTGCAGCGATGATAGTGAAGACTTGACGATTGAAATTGTAGGAGAATATTTGGGCTCTTATGCGAGCAATGATATGGGAGAAATCAATCCTTACGAAATAGTTGTTTCACGGGTAAGCGATGACCGAGTGAGCATTCGACCTAAGACAGGAACTGAGTTTAGCGAGTGGGAAACTGATATAGAAAGAACCAATTCTTCAACGATATCTGCAAAGGTGGGACAAACCGATCCAACGCTTGCTGTTGTTTTTTCAACTCCTATAGCACTGACTTTTACCAATTCAAATTTTGGAGGCGGAAGTGCTTTTACGGGTGTAAAACAGTAAGCCAACTCGATTTTGAAAATGCAAGACTTTATTCCAAATTAGCTTTTGGGGTAAGGTTTTTTTTGTTTTTTGAAAATAAAAAACAAGTACGCAAGATGACTGCGTAGAAGGGCTGTACATTTGTGGTATGATTTGGTAATGACTAACAAAAGTTGAATACATGCCAACTTATGTTTCTTACAAAAACTTGGTAAACGAGGTTTTGAACAACCAATCACCACTTACTAATCTACTAATCACTGTACTATATTGTGATTTGATGAACAACCCTAACAAACAATAAAATGATTACAGGAAAAACATTGATTTCATTGGGCTACAAGCAAGGTAAATGGTTCAAAGAAGCCATCGAATATGCAAACGACAACAAACTTGGAGCAGAGGAATTGACCATTTATTTGGATTCCATTCGCCCAGAAGATAAAATAGAACCTTTCGCTACGCCCGTCAAATACCACAAAAATATTCGAGCAGAAGTAGCTGTTGAAGAATCAAATGTGGAGATGGTATTGAAGACCATGAATGAGGTGATGAGA
>JBGCDY010000571.1:0-3116 GCA_045105835.1 Chitinophagales bacterium | reverse complement strand
AAAAACCATTTCCAATGAAACTTTCTGTTTCGATTTAGCAAAAATGCCTCACTTGCTAATGGCAGGAGCCACTGGTCAAGGTAAATCGGTTGGACTGAATGCTATTTTGGTTTCTTTACTGTACCGCAAGCATCCTGCGGAATTGAAGTTTGTGATGATTGACCCCAAAAAGGTGGAACTTTCGCTCTTCAATACCATCGAAATGCACTATTTGGCGAAACTGCCAGGAGCAGAGGAAGCCATTGTCACCGATACCAAACAAGTGGTTCAGACCCTGAATGCACTTTGTATCGAAATGGATCAACGTTATGATTTACTCAAAAATGCCCATGTTCGAAATATCAAAGAATACAACCGAAAGTTCAAACAACGCAAACTGAATCCATTGAAAGGACACCGTTTCTTGCCTTATTTTGTGTTGGTCATTGACGAGTTTGCAGATTTGATCATGACGGCAGGCAAGGAAGTTGAGATGCCAATCGCACGTTTGGCACAGTTGGCAAGAGCAATTGGGATTCACCTAATTATTGCGACCCAAAGACCTACTGTAAACATCATTACAGGTACGATTAAAGCGAATTTCCCTGTTCGTATAGCCTTTAGAGTGACTTCAAAAGTGGATTCTCGTACTATTTTGGATATGGGAGGAGCCAATCAATTGATTGGGCGTGGAGATATGTTGGTGTCCAATGGTGGGAATATTATTCGTTTGCAGGGGGCATTTGTAGATACGCCAGAAGTAGATAAAATTACCGAATTTATTGGCGCACAGCGTGGTTATCCAAGCCCGTTTTTGTTGCCAGAATATACAGACGACGAGGACAAACGTGGCGGCGGTGGAGACATGGATTTAGATGAGCTTTTTGAAGAAGCAGCACACATCATCATCCAACACCAACAAGGTTCAACCTCCTTGCTACAAAGGCGTTTGAAGTTGGGGTACAACCGTGCAGGGCGAATCATGGATCAATTAGAAGGAATGGGAATTGTAGGTCCGAACGTTGGTAGCAAAGCCCGTGAAGTCTATTTTCCCGATAGTTTTGAACTCGAACAATACCTGCAAAATAGGGCTGGCAAATAAGCAAGGAACTTCAATAAAGTAAGCCTTAGATTTGAAGTAGAGGCGTTCGGCAATTCTAATAAAAAAATCGAATCAAAAGACTCAAATATTGATTTAGCTAAATTTTTGATAATGAATTGGTTAAGCTTGGAAAAGCATCGACTTATTATTTTAGTTTACCTAATTCATTTTTGTATTAAACATATACATCCTACCTTTGTCTAAAGAAATGAATACTCAATTATAGACCATTTTATTAGAATAGAGGAATGGTTTGAAAATTTATTGAAATTATATAAAATAATGTATATGAGAGTTTTAGTAGTTTTGTTGATGAGTTGTTTATTGGGAAGTACTGCAATGTCAGCCTCTAATGTTTCCAAGTCATTTTCTCTTTTGAATACCAATTATCACTGGTCAGCTTCAACATCCCTCAAAAAAGATGCACGAGCACAAGCTATCTTAGATAAATTCAGTCGGAAAATAACTTCTTACAAGTCCCTATTAGCAGACTTTACTTTTCACATCGAGAATACCGATGCAGGAGTCAAAGAAACGCAAACAGGGAAACTGTATATGAAAGGAGATAAATACCGAATTGAAAACAAAGACTTTGAGCGTTGTTCTGATGGAAATAGTGTGTGGACATTCTTCAAATACGGCGAAGGTGAAGGCGAAGTTCAAGTAACGGACAACAGCAATGAAGAAGGAGAATTGTCACCTCAAATGTTGTTTAGTATCTACAAAAAAGATTTTTATCCTGTATTCAAACAAGAAACAGTAGAAGACGGCAAAGCTGTATCGGTGATTGACCTTACTCCAAAAAACAAAGAAATCCCTTACTTCAAGGTGAGATTGTTCTTCGAGAAAGCCACCAATATGTTGGTCAAATCTATTGTATTTGAAAAAAGTGGAACAGTTTTTACCTTTCTACTCGACAATTACAAAACCAATAAAGTCTATGAGGACAGCTTTTTTGTCATGAAAAAAGAGGCATACTACCCCAAATATGATTGGGTAGATTTGAAAGATTGATAGGTCAAAAATACCAACTTAATCTACCTTGGATTAAAACAAAAATGTCACCCCAGCAATGAGGTGACATTTTTTTATTGCAGTGAATGCAATCAAAAAATAACTATAAAACTATTTTTTGCCTTTCTTCTTCTTTGGAGCAACCAAATCTTCTGGTTCATAACCAATAGGACATCCATTTCTCATAACATCAGGTTGTTTTTTGTAACCGCCTTTTACGATATTAGATGTTGTGATGCCTAAAGTTGTTACTTGCTTCAATTCCGAAAAATTTAATAGGGTGTTCATAAGCATTGCGAGGTTTAAAAAAGTCGGGAAAAATATTCAGCATGATTTGCTTCAAAGCTTACATTTTGCAAATAGAGTACCACGTTCTTTGAATCATAAAAAACTTAACTAAATGTTTTGTATTCATAATCTTAGTTGTATTTTTATAAACAATTGACAGGTGTTGTGTTTTGAGTCGCAAAAAAGAAATGTATATATCGGTTTCAAGAAACAATTCAATTGCAATATTGTAGGACAATCAAACTGATAAAATGAAACCAACAATGAAAAATAACGATACCGTTTCTTATCAGCTCAAAGAAGTAAAACATCGGTTTATTCATCCATCGTTTATGTGGTTTTTTACGATTCTATTGATTGTTTTCAATACTCCTTTGTTTGGACAAGAACACATTGTGAGAGAAGCGGCAGAAGCTTTTATGAATTCGAGAGAATTGATGGTGTTTTCGGAAGAATATGACGAGGTTTTTTTTGAAAATATAAAAGACAGTATTTTAAGTAATTCTGCCGAAGTTTACCTGCAATCAGTCATTGACCAGAACCTCAATTCTGCCATTGTATACCACAACATAGGGATAGCTTATCTTTTGAGTCGAAATTTTCCCGAAGCCTCTAAAAACCTGAAACTTGCTCTGGACAAAGATGCCTGCTTGGTAAATGCAAACATTGGACTTGCCATCATTTATAGCTTCAATGAACGCCTCCCCAAAGCTATCAAACAGATAGAAGGTGC
>JBGCDY010000570.1:0-4594 GCA_045105835.1 Chitinophagales bacterium | reverse complement strand
TGCCAAAATTGGAAATTGTTGGCAAAGTTTCCGCTAAATCTACCAAAAAATCTCTCTACCTCTCTGCCTCTCCGTTCAATTCTAAATCAAGTAAGCAAAAAAACTCTCTGTCTCCGAGCCTCCGTGTTCAATAATAGTTCAAGTAAGCAAAAAACCTCTCTGTCTTCGAGCCTCCGTGTTCAATTCTAAATCAAGTAAGCAAAAAACCTCTGTGTCTCCGAGTCTCCGTGTTCAATAATAGTTCAAGTGAGCAAAAAATCTCTCCACCTCTCCGTCTCTGCGTTCAATTCTAAACCAAGTAAGAAAATATTCTTCCGAAAATAAAATTCTTGTTACTGGTTAACCTCTGTTTCACTACAAATCCCAGGCTCACTCGGAGCATTCCCATTTGCATCCAACTCATTTGCCGAATACAAAAAACGCTGTGGAAAACACGCCCCGCCATTGGGGTGAACAGGAAAAGGCACCGCCACATCGACCTCCAAATCCCGCAACCGTCGAGCATCATTAAAAGGCATCCAAGTCCCAAAACCCGACACATATCTTTCCTCCAAAATTTCCCGCAACAAAGCCCTATCAGGTGTAATTCCATCCTTGTTCTCCAATCCATCTTCTTCAAAATCATCCTCATCCAAAGGCAAATAGGTCAAATCTGCACTCACATCCACTTGCGTAAAAGCATTGCCATTGTTCAACCAAGCCCGTACATCATTCAAGTACTGCAAACCCACTTCAAAACCTTGTGTCCGCAATCCAGTCTCGGCCAAAATCAATTGGTTTTCAGCGTATGTCACCAAAGGCATAGACTGTGTAGCCGCTCCAACTCCTTCATTTGCATCCGCATCTGAATCTTGCAGGATATAAAAAGACAACCTTGCGGCCTCTTTCGTTTTGCCGTGATTTCGGGAAACAATAGAAGTGTCCGACATCATCCGCAACAAATAACTCACCTCATCATTTTTCAAATTACCAATATCACCTGCCCTTGAACCAGCCGCCAATTGCCAAAACAAATTTTTATCGTCCGCATTTGTTCCTTCAATGGGGTGAAAAAGCATGGAATTGGCAGGGCTCGAAATTCCGTTTTGTGCCGCATTGAAGGCATTCTCATAATTTTTCGCCTGCAAATAATACCTCGCCTTCAATGTCCAAGCCGACTCCAACCATTTTTGCACATTTCCTTCAAAATAAATATCTTCTGGAATCAACAAACCATTTTCTATATTCTCCAATGCTGCAATCGCTTCATCCAAGACTCCCTGCAATTGGTTGAAAACTGCCAATTGACCATCAAATTTTGGAGCTTCAATTCCTTCTGTTGCAGCCTCCGAATAAGGCACATCTCCAAACAAAGAAGCCATGGTACCGATTGAGTGGGCTTCAACGATTTTGGAAATAGCGGTCAATTGTTCATCCCCAACCGCTTTTTTTTGAATCGTTCGGATTTGGGACAAAACGCTGTGGTAAGCCCTGTTCCAAGTTGAATTGGATTCCGCAGTCGTGATGTTGTGGCGGTCAAGACTCAAATAAGAACTTTGAAAACCAATCAGTTGCCGTGTCCACAAAGCCGAAATCCTTTGCAGATGTCCGACTTGTACCTGAATATTTCCCAATTGCGTTCCCGTCAAAAACGATTTTGCCTGAATTGCATCAATCGTGATGTCGTTTGGGTTGTCGTTGATGCCTTCGTTGAGGCTTTCGCAACTGGTGAAGACAATGAGGGTGAATAGTATGTAAAGTATATTTTTCATTGATTGTTGTTTTGCTTATTTCACTTGCGCTCGTTTGTAACGAGTGCTTAATATTTCCTGTCGTTTCAAACGACATATTGGTACACACTCGTCGCAGACGAGCGCAAGGTATGCGTTTAATTTTATTGACCTACCTTAATAAAAGTCACCATATCAGTAAAACCATAAAGACTAAACCTATCGAAAGTGATGGTTTTGCCTTCAAGCATTTTTCTAAATGAATCTGTCCAGCCTTCAATTTTGGCTAACGAAAGTTCACCTCCATCCTTATTGGCAAAATAACCCAGTGAGATATGTGGTACATAATCCCTTCGTTCTGGTTGTTTAGAAAAATCTAATTCGCATAAAAACTCCTTGAAAATCTTTCCTCTCTTTTGCATCAACATTTGATAAACATCACTGCTTTCTACTGTTGGTTTCAGTTGAACAGCCAATACTTTATTTCCCCAATTGCTTAGTTTATCCCACTCAAAGTGAATAGGTTTTTGCAGTTGTTCTGATATATGAGCATTTTGAAAATTAGTGAATCTTGTACCAGATTTTAAGCTGACAGGAAGGTTTTTCAAAAAAGTATCAAAATCGACTTTATCAATAGGATTCAAATTTTCTTTGTCCTTGTTACTTATTCCATCAAGGTAAGTGACATGATAGGAAGAAAATGGTAGTGGGCAAAACAAATAATCGTTGGTTGAATTACCTAAACCCAGATTGTCAAGTACTTCACTCAAAGTTTGGCAAAACGCTATTGAAGTATCCGATTTAGAACAGTTGATTTTATATAAATTATTACCGATGTCAAGAAGATTTTCTGCTGGATTTGGATTGTCAAAAAGCAAGGAAAAACCTCTGAAATCCGCCCAAGTTGGTGTTAAATCTGTTATTTTATGGTTGGTGATTTTCGGCATATTTGAAATCTATTTAATCGAGAGAAAGACCGTCAAAACTATACAAGAAAGTTCTTTTTCAAAATATTCACTTGCACTCGTTTTCAACGAGTGCTTAACATTATGTGTCGTTTGAAACGAATTGTTTGTACATACTTTATATATATAAATTCAAAACACTAATAATTAATACTCAAATTCACCAAAAACGACCTCGTTGTAGGATTCGTAAAATAGTCAATCCCAAAACCATTGCCCACGCCAAACTGATTCACCTCTGGGTCTACACCCACCAAATTTGTCCACAAAAACAAATTCCTACCCGTCACTCCAAGCGTGATACTGCTCAATTTTGTTTTCTCTTTGAATTTTGCCCCCTTCAAAGTATAAGAAAGCGTGACTTCTCGAAGCCTTGTCCATGTTGCATCCGCCACCGAAAACTCGTTGATGACACTGCTCAAAAAACCACCTCCCAAAGTTGAATACCAAGACTCATCCAAGAGAACCGTTCCAGCCCCAAAATCCGCCAAATTCCCTCTTACCGTTTCGCCGATATAGGAAATATCGCCATTCGAGTTTTTGACATTTTGGGTCAAAGTCACATCCTTGCCGACATCCTCATGCGTACCAAAACGGTACAAAACAAATCGAGTACGCTCCGCAAAATCACCTCCTTGTGAGTGGTCAAACAAGATATTCAAAGACAAATTTTTCCAATTTGCCCGCAAACCACCACCTGCTCTCCAATCTGGATTCGGGTCACCAATCACACCCTGTTGGCTATTGAGTTGCGGAAATCCGTTTTCGTCCAAAAGGAAATCACCTGTTTCGTCTCTCAAAGCCCTTGTTCCCCAAAGCACACCCAATGCTTGCCCTTCAACGGCTCTCGAACTAATTGCTCCACCTGTCAAAGCAATCGAACTCGCTCCAAAAAGATTGGTGACTTCGTTTTGGTTGCGGCTGTAATTTCCGTAAACCTCCAAACTCCAATTTTTGTTTTTGATGAAATTATAGCTCAACTCTGCTTCAAAGCCCCGATTTTGCATCGTTCCGATGTTTCTGTATTCACTCAAAAAACCCGTTGAAGCAGCTGTGTTGATTTCATACAATAGGTCTTTGATTTCGTTTTGGTAGTAGGTTGCGGACAAGCTCAATCGATTTTCAAAAAAACGAAGGTCTGCCCCAATTTCGTACTCGGTTTTCACTTCTGGTCGTAGGTTTGAATTGCCCTTATCGTCATCGACTCGGAAACCTCCCCCAAATAAAGACACGTCCAATGGGTCGCTAAATGAGCTGTACGAAAATCCTCCTTCCGCCAAAGTTTGAAAGCGGTGGGCTGCTGCGTCTACACCGACTTGCCCCCAAGAAGCCCGCAATTTGCCAAAACTCAAACCATTGCTTTTTGTGGGAATGATGTCGGAAAACTGCCATGCGGCATCTATTGAAGGATAGTAAAAACTGCCTTTCAAGGTCGAAGCGGCCTCAAGCGTATTGGAGAAATTGATGTAGAGTTGGTCATTGATATCAAAGGAAAAAACGGCATAAGCCCGATTGGAGCGTTCAAATCTTCGACGGGTTCTAAAAGAAGTGTTTTCATTTGCAGTATTGAGCTGGGAAGAAGCGAGGTCGACATCTGCTTGGAATCCTATCAAGGAAGTGCTGTTGAAAAACCGTTGGCTGTCATTGAAGTTCCAACCTGCGGTGATGTCGACTCCAATGGAGTTGGACAGTTTGAAATTCACCTTTCCGATGGCATCAAAATTGACTTCGGTACGGGAAATATTGTCCTCGTCAAATCGCCCCGAACTGTAATCTGCATTGGCAGTACCGATTGGGAAAAAGTATTCTCGGCGTTCTCCATAGTGGTCGACACCTCCTCTAAGCGTCAAAACCACCGAATTGAGTGGGGTGATGTTTAGCTCTGAAGAAGCGATAACTCTGTTCAAAGTCGAAAGCACC
>JBGCDY010000569.1:0-4927 GCA_045105835.1 Chitinophagales bacterium | reverse complement strand
GTTATTGAAATTCCGTAGAGACGTTGCACTGCAACGTCTCCTATTATGATTTGAAAATCAATATTCTTTGATAGGCTCCGTTTCGGGTTTTGTTTTCTAACTACCTTACAGAGGAAGATATTGCGTTCAAAAACCTTGTAGACGTTGCAGTGCAACGTCTCTACGAAATCTATGAATTTTCTTATTCCACTTAAACACCTACTCATCCCCTCACTTCAAAAACTTCCCCTGAATCACTTCCTCCACAGGTCGCCCTTCAATCTTGCTCTCCAACCACGAAATAATATCAAAATACAAGAAAGTACGTTTTTCGTAAGGGTCGGCGGACAAAGCCACCAAAGTCGTGTGAAGTGCCACAAATTCATCTGGTAATTGGGCAGGTAAAATTTTCGGCAATCGACGAAGAAATTGAATGATCGACTGCTGAACGGCGTGAAAATCATTCATTTTTTTCAAAAAACGATAGGTAGATTTCACCTGACTTTCTATCAAGGTATGGTGATTCAATTCAAAATGTGAAATCAACAACAAGATGCGTGCAAAACAGTGAATATCCTCCCGCAATTGCACATTTTTTTGATACAGAATCTTATTCAAATAATCAATTGCAGTCGAATAATCATCACTTGCAAAATAAATACAGGCAATTTTGTAGTAAAAAACCAAGATTCGATGCTTGTCCAGTTTTTTACCCAACACCTTGATTTGAGCCTCAATCGCAGGCACCAATTCTATGGCTTCCGTAAAAGTTCCTTCCAAAAAATGCTTGTTGATACGGTGAATCGACAGAAACAAAAACACCTGAATCTGTATGTTTTCATGTAGCTTCACCACCTCGTATTCTTCAAATTCCTTCAACAAATCCAAGACTTCCAGAAATTTGCTGTAATAACGGGTATTGAACAAAGCCGCCAGCAAATTATTTAGGCCCTTGACATAGTGAAATGGCTCTCGCTCAATCATTGCGGTTTTTTTCACAAACAAATTTACCCACTTATCTGCATAGCGATAGCAGTAGGGAAAATTCTGCAAAATGTAGAAATACCACACATAAGACCGATACAAATGCAATTGCTCATAAAAACTCAAATTAGCAGGTTTGTCCACTCCTTCAATCTCCTTCAATTTCTGCTCAAAGAATTGCTCTACCCTTTTTTCATCCTTTTCACTTCGAATATGCCCCATTTTAATGTATAGACCATACAGCTGCAAAGCGAGGTCAGACAAACGATTGCTTCGGTAAATGGTCTTGTCCAATTGTTGAGATTCCTTGGTCAATTGTTCGGCGCGCCCTTCAATACTTCGGGTGATGTACTGGGATTCTATAAGCTTCTCAAATTCAATAATTTCGACACAAAGCATATTTTGCTGTGCCTCCATTGCGATTCCTTTGGTCTTGTCCAACAATCGAAGGCTTTGCATATACAGCCCTTTGTTGTACAACAATTTGGCATAATCCAATTGTTGCCGAATTTGCATATCGACATTGTTGTTGAAGTGCTTCAATCGCAAACTCAACAAGAGTTGTTTGTATAGATTTGCCTTCAAATTGGGAATTTGGCTGCGCTTGATATCAGGAGCCTTATCCGAAATTTTCGCTTCTTCGTACTTTTTCATTTTGTCCAGCACATCAAACAACTGAATAAATTTCGCATTTTCGCTGCTTTGCGTTCGCTTGACATATACTTTAAAATGTCGTTTTTCTCCCCTCGAAAGAGATTTTATCAATTGATATAAGGCATCTGTTTGACTGTTAGGCATCGTAATTAGATTAAACTTATTTTATTGTATATCAACATTTTAAAGCGAATAAAAAACCCTTAAACATTGTAGAAACATTCAAATTCAGGTTTGATTCTGGAACATTTTTACCATAATTTTGTACTTCATTGCTAATCTATTATAGAGACAAAGCTAAAAAATATTGAAAGAATTAGTGAGAAGCGTGTAAAATTAAACACCTCTATAAATGAGCTAAGGCTTCAAAAGTTTTCTTTCAGCGAATTTAGCCACGCAATAATTAAATAATAATAAATATATCTTCATTATGTCAGAACGAATCTATATCTTCGATACCACTCTACGAGACGGCGAACAAGTACCTGGTAGCAAATTGAACATGGAAGAAAAAATTGAAATTGCAAGGCACTTAGAAGAACTCGGTGTGGACATTATTGAAGCAGGATTCCCTATTTCAAGTCCTGGTGACTTCAAAGCTGTTGAAGAAATTTCGAAGGCAGTCAAAAGACCTACTATTTGTGGTTTGTCCAGAGCCGTCAAACAGGACATCAAAGTAGCTGGTGAAGCATTGAAGTATGCCAAACGCCCTCGTATTCATACAGGTATTGGTACTTCTGACATTCATATTTTTCACAAATTGCGAAGCACCCGAGAAGACATCATCGAACGTGCCATTGGCTGTGTCAAATATGCCAAAAGTTTTGTGGAAGATGTAGAATTTTATGCCGAAGATGCAGGGAGAACAGACAATGCCTATCTTGCGAGGGTAGTCGAAGCAGTCATCAATGCAGGTGCAACCGTGGTGAATATTCCCGACACCACAGGTTATTGCTTGCCCGAAATGTATGGCGCAAAGATTCGCTACCTGATGGAGAATGTTCCGAATATCCACAAAGCCATCCTTTCGGCTCACTGCCACAACGACTTGGGCTTGGCTACGGCCAATTCGATTGCAGCCGTCCAAAATGGTGCACGTCAAATCGAATGTACCATCAATGGCATTGGTGAACGAGCAGGAAATACTTCATTGGAGGAAGTGGTGATGGTCATGCGCCAACATCCACAATTGAACTTAGATACCCAAATCAACGCCAAAATGTTGTGTCCACTCAGTAAAATGGTTTCTGATTTGATGCGAATGCCTGTTCAACCCAACAAAGCGGTCGTGGGCGCAAATGCTTTTGCACATTCTTCTGGGATTCATCAAGATGGAGTCATCAAACACCGTGAAAGCTACGAAATCATTGACCCTGCTGCCGTAGGTGCAGATGGTACGATGATTGTCCTAACGGCTCGAAGTGGTCGTGCAGCTTTGCTTCACCGAATGCAACGTTTGGGATATGACTACTGCAAAGATGATTTGAGGCTTATTTACAATGATTTTTTGAAGGTAGCCGACAGCAAAAAAGAAGTCGGAGACGAAGATTTACATACATTGTCAAAACTTTTTGAAGCAAAAACGGCGGTTGTAGCCTAACTTTTTATTCAATGACACAACCCTTCGGTAAGGGCGGTTTTAACCGCTACAAATCAAAGTGTGGGAAAATGTTCAGTCTTCAAACACAATAAGAATTATCTTTGAAGACTGCTCCTCAAAAAATATCCCCCTTGTAGAACGTGTCAGCGACTAAAGTCGCCGCTACAGAGTATTTTTAACTTTTTTTTGATTCACTGCTTACTTCTATAAAACCAAAATTTTTCATGTCCAAGACACTTTTCGATAAAATATGGGACGCTCACGTAGTCAAATCCATTGAAGGCGGTCCCGATGTATTGTATATTGATTGCCATTTCATTCACGAAGTCACCAGTCCACAAGCATTTGCAGGATTGGACAGGCGAGGCATCACCGTAGCCCGCCCCAAACAAACCGTCGCAACGGCTGACCACAATGTACCAACACTCAACCAGCATCTCCCCATCAAAGATATGCTCTCCCGTTTTCAGGTCGATACGCTGACCGAAAACTGCAAAAAACATGGTGTAGAACTCTATGGTTTAGACCATCCTTATCAAGGAATTGTTCATGTCATTGGACCAGAATTGGGAGTTACCCAGCCAGGCATGACCATCGTTTGCGGCGACAGTCATACCTCCACGCATGGCGCACTTGGCAATATTGCTTTTGGCATTGGAACGAGCGAGGTCGAAATGGTTTTGGCTACGCAGTGCATCATGCAGGGCAAGCCCAAACGAATGAGAATCAACATTGAAGGAGAACTCGAAGAAGGTGTTGTTTCTAAAGACATCGTATTGTATATCCTATCCAAAATCACTGCAAGCGGTGCTACAGGACACTTTATAGAATTTGCAGGTTCTGCAATTCGTTCGCTTTCGATGGAAGCACGCATGACCATCTGCAACATGAGCATCGAAATGGGGGCAAGGGGTGGTTTGATAGCACCTGATGAGACGACTTTTGAATATGTCAGAGGACGGGAATTTGCGCCTCAAGGAGCTGATTTTGAAGCGGCAGTAGGTCGTTGGAAAGAGTTGTATTCGGATGAAGATGCCGTTTTTGACAAAGAATATCACTTTGATGCAGCAGATATTGAACCGATGGTGACTTATGGAACGAACCCAGGCATGGGCATCAAAATCACCGAAAATGTGCCTTCCCTTCAAAGCATCGAAACAGAAAGCCATGTTTCCTTCAAAAAATCTTTGGCGTACATGGATTTCCAGCCTGACGAATCGCTTTTGGGCAAGGAAGTAAACTATGTTTTCATTGGTAGTTGCACGAACTCACGCATTGAAGACCTCCGAATGGTGGCGGACATCGTACGTGGTCGCAAAAAAGCGGACAATGTACATGCCTTAATCGTACCTGGTTCCAAACAGGTGGAAGCACAAGCGAAGGAAGAAGGTTTGGACAAAATCTTTGAAGCTGCAGGTTTTGAATTGCGACAATCGGGTTGCTCTGCTTGTTTGGGTATGAATGATGACAAGATTCCAAAAGATGAATATTGTGTGTCGACTTCCAACCGAAATTTTGAAGGGCGACAAGGACAAGGTGCCAGAACGATTTTGGCGAGTCCTTTGACGGCTGCGGCTACTGCTATTCGTGGAAGAATTACGGATGTTCGAGAGCTTTTACCTAATGGAACACTGATTGAACAGATTTAACAGGATTTTCACTGTTTCACAAAAATATCAGTTCAGACCAGTCCAATCAATTCAATCAGCG
>JBGCDY010000568.1:0-5835 GCA_045105835.1 Chitinophagales bacterium | reverse complement strand
CCAATTGAACCTGGAGCTCTTTGACGATTGTGCTGACCATGTGTTGCGTCATTCACCCCCTTGAATCCATATCTTTTCACTACCCCTTGGAAGCCTTTACCCTTAGAAGTTCCTGCCACATTAACCCGATCTCCTTCATCAAAAATTTCTACTGAAACTTCATCACCTAATGCTACGTCTAAATCAAAGTCAGAAAATTCTACAATTTTTCTTTTGGGCGATACTCCAGCTTTTTGAAAGTGTCCTTTCAAAGCATTTGTAACTCCTTTTTCTTTTTTATCGCCATAAGCTAATTGAATAGCATTATAACCATCAGAATCTTCTGTTTTGACCTGTGTAACATAACAGGGACCTAACTGCACTACTGTACAGGCTATTTGGTGCCCGGCATCATTAAAGATGCTTGTCATGCCAATTTTTTTGCCTATTAATCCTTTCATTACAGCTTGCTTATACTTTTATTTCAACATCTACACCACTAGGCAACTCAAGTTTCATCAAAGCATCAATTGTCTTTGAAGTTGAGCTGTAAATATCCAATAACCTTTTGTAAGTACACAACTGAAATTGTTCTCTTGATGTCTTGTTCACGTGAGGAGAACGCAATACAGTAAATACTTTTCTCTTTGTAGGTAAAGGGATAGGTCCTGACACAACTGCTCCTGTAGAGCGAACTGTCTTTACAATCTTTTCAGATGATTTATCAACAAGATTGTGGTCGTAGGACTTTAATTTTATTCTGATTCTCTGTGTCATCTTTATACTTCAACGTTAAGTTTGCCTTGCGATTTTGCGATTACATCATCGGAAATACCTTGAGGAGCAGGTGCATAGTGAGAGAATTCCATACTGGAAGTTGCCCTACCAGAAGTTATTGTTCTCAAATCTGTTACGTATCCGAACATTTCTGACAATGGAACCTTGGCTTTAATAACCTGAGCATTGCCCTTCATGTCCATACCTTCCATGAGACCTCTTCGTCGATTCAAATCACCTACTACATTACCAGTATGTTCTTCAGGTGTTATAATTTCCAGTTTCATGATAGGCTCCAGAATTTTAGCCCCTGCTTCTTTCAGCTTACCAGCTCTACGAAAAGCCATCTTTGCAGCTAATTCGAATGAAAGGTTATCTGAATCCACTGGATGAAATCCACCATCGTACAATCTGACCTTCAATGCTTCGACTTCATATCCTGCTAAAGGACCAGTCTTCATTGCAATATTAAATCCTTTTTCAACTGCGGGGATAAATTCTCTAGGAATAGATCCTCCAACAATTCCATTTTCAAATTGTAATCCAGCTTTAATCTCTCCTGTTTCTTCATCAGGATCTGCTGGTCCAATTTTAAGTTGGATTTTTGCATATTTACCACGTCCACCAGATTGCTTCTTGTAGATTTCTGTGTAGTCAATGGTTTTTGTAATTGCCTCTCTATAGTTTACCTCTGGAGCTCCTTGGTTACACTCAACCTTGAACTCTCTTCTCAACCTATCTACAATAATTTCAAGGTGAAGTTCTCCCATTCCGCTAATAACGGTTTGGCCAGTTTCTTCATCAAATCTCACTTTGAAGGTAGGATCCTCTTCTGCCAATTTAGCCAATCCCATACCCAATTTATTTAAATCTTTTTGGGTTTTTGGCTCAATAGCTAAACTAATTACAGGATCAGGGAAAGTCATACTTTCCAAAGCAATAGGAGCATCTAAAGCTGTCAGAGTATCACCTGTGCGGATGTTTTTGAAACCAACACCTGCTGCAATATCTCCAGCTTCTACTCTATCAATTGGATTCTGTTTATTAGAATGCATTTGATAAATCCTAGATATACGTTCTTTCTTTCCTGTACGAGTATTCAAAACAGCAGAACCTGAATCTAATGCTCCTGAATAAACTCTAAAGAAACACAAACGACCTACATAAGGATCAGTTGCAATTTTGAAACAAAGTGCTGCAAATGGTTCATCAGAACTTGGCTTACGAGATTCAATTTCATCAGTGTCAGGGTTGATACCTTCAATAGCCTCTACGTCTAATGGAGAAGGCAAATAGGTCACTACTCCATCCAATACAGCTTGTACTCCTTTGTTTTTGAAGGCAGACCCACAGAACATTGGAATGATAGATAAATCAATAGTAGCTTTTCTAATTGCTGCTCGCAATTCAGCTTCTGTTATACTTTCTGCATCATCAAAGAATTTCTCCATGATGTCATCATCGTAATCAGCTACTGCTTCTACCAATTTTTCGCGGTATTCAATAACCAATTCTTGCATATCCTCAGGAATTGGAATTACTTCGTATTCCATTCCTTTCGATTCCTCATCCCAAATAATGGCTTCGTTGGTAATTAAATCAACTACTCCAACAAAATCATCTTCTGCACCAATAGGTAATTGTAAAGGAACTGGGTTTGCGCCAAGCATTTCTCTTACTTGAGTAACCACTTCCAAGAAATTTGCACCTGTTCTGTCCATTTTATTGACAAAACCAATACGTGGTACTTTGTAGCGGTTAGCTTGTCTCCATACAGTTTCTGACTGAGGCTCTACACCTCCAACTGCACAAAACAAAGCAACAACACCATCTAATACTCTCAAAGAACGTTCTACTTCTACAGAAAAATCAACGTGACCTGGAGTGTCAATAATATTTACTTGATATTCCTGACCTCTGTGAGTCCAGTGAGTCTTAGTAGCTGCAGAAGTAATTGTGATACCTCTTTCTTGCTCTTGCTCCATCCAGTCCATTGTAGCACCACCATCATGTACTTCTCCCATTTTGTGAGTAATACCTGTATAGTAAAGCACTCTTTCAGTCGTTGTAGTTTTGCCTGCATCAATGTGAGCTGCAATACCAATATTCCTTGTGAATTTTAAATCCCTTGCCATTACCTTAGTATCATTGCTTTTGATGAATGAAAGAATAACTCCTGCCAAAGAGTTTTTTATATTACCTTATTGCCTTTTAATTGGAATCTGTATGATTTTACAAAACAACAGATCCTATATATTTTACACTCTAAAGTGTGAAAATGCTTTATTTGCCTCTGCCATTCGGTGCGTATCTTCTTTTTTCTTAACAGCTGCACCTTCGTTTTTAGCCGCTGACATAATTTCAGCAGATAATTTTTCTGCCATCGATTTGCCATTTCTTTTGCGAGCGTAGGTGATTAACCATTTCATGCCTACAGAAATTTTTCTATCTGGTCGGATTTCCGTAGGAATCTGGAAGGTAGCACCTCCAATTCTTCGACTACGAACCTCTACCAATGGCATTATGTTGTTAAGAGCTTTCTTCCAAGTTTCATAGCCATCATTTCCAGTTTTCTCAGAAATGATTCCTACTGCATCATAAAAGATTTTAAATGCTACACCTTTCTTTCCACTCCACATCATCATGTTTACAAATCTTGTAACCAATGGATCATTGAAGTTTGGATCTGGTGATAAAGGTCGTTTTTTTGCTCTTGACTTACGCATATCTCTATTAAACTATTCGGTTGTTCCGATTTTTACTAAAATTGATAGACCGTTTATTATTGCAGTACACACAAAAAATAAGCTCAGAGGTTTCACAAAGAATGATTATTAAACCTTTGAGCGATTTACAAACAAATCGACTAAAATTTTATTTCTTAGGTCGTTTTGTTCCGTACTTAGATCTACTTTGTCTTCGATTTTCTACCCCTGCGGTATCTAAAGAACCCCTAACAATGGTATAGCGTACTCCAGGTAAATCTTTTACCCTTCCTCCCCTAATCAATACAATTGAGTGCTCTTGTAGATTGTGTCCTTCTCCTGGAATATATGCAATTACCTCAACTCCGTTTGTCAAACGAACCTTCGCAACTTTCCTAAGTGCTGAGTTCGGCTTTTTTGGAGTGGTTGTATATACCCTAGTACAAACTCCACGTTTTTGTGGGCATTTATCCAACGCTCTCGATTTACTAACCGATTTCTGAAGGACTCTTCCTTTACGTACTAATTGTTGTATAGTTGGCATTATCTATTCTAACCTTATTTTTTTTTGGAGTGCAAAGGTAGTTTTCTTAGTAGAAATAACCAAATTTGATTTCAAAAATATTGTTATTTCTACTTTCAACCATTAATATCCATGCTATGTAATTGGAACCACTCGCTGATTAAAAAAGCGGTGCAAAATTACGCTAATTCTACGGGAATACCAAACTACTTTTGCTTTTTTATAAGAAATCACGAAACTAAATGAGAATACACATTGTTTTATTTTACTTAGGGAAAATCATATTTTCACAAACAACTCTATTCAAGGATGTCTATATTACTTGTTTTACAGTCATTATTAGCATGCATATTGTATGCATAGATTTCGAAAAGAATTGATAGTCAAACATTTTGTTTTTATTTCCAGAAAAATCAATAAAAAATATTTTTGGCAGTGCGTATTCTTTTTTTGAAGAAAATATAGGGAACTATACTACTCATTTGGTAGTTACTCTTTATGAAATGAGTTACAACATTAACTAAACTTTTTCACGCTACTATGAAAATCACTTATAATTCTCCTGTTATTTTAACCTATGCTTTGATAGCTACTGCTGTAATGTTCATAGATGATTTTGTATTGGGACAAGATTTTACTCATGCATTCTTTTCTGTCTCTCCTCAGTCTAATTTTACCAACCCCATTACTTTCCTAACATTGATTACCCATGCTATTGGACATGCTAATTGGCCTCATTTGGTGGGTAATTTTACTTTCATATTACTTTTGGGTCCATTGATTGAAGAAAAATATGGCTCCCAGTTGCTACTCATCATGATGTTCATCACCGCTTTTATTACAGGGATTTTAAATGTTACATTATTTTCAACAGGTCTATTAGGTGCCAGTGGTATTGTTTTTATGCTCATATTATTGAGTTCAATGACCAATTTTAAATCAGGTACGATTCCCCTTACTTTTGTTTTGATTGTCACCTTGTTTATAGGTAAGGAGGTCATTACAAGTCTTCAAGCAGATAACATCTCACAATTTGCTCATATTATTGGAGGAATATTTGGAGCTGTATTTGGTTTTGTATTTGCTAGGACTGACGAACCTGTTGATCTTTCACATCCTTATTAATAAAGTACAGAGGTTCTCATCTCTACTGTTATTTTTTTTCAGTTAATCCATTATCTTTGATGTGATTAAGCATTCAAGTACCCATTTTGAAGTAAATTATTTGCTAAAAAGCAATTAATCATGGGACTTGAGTTTCGTTTTTCACATTGTTTTGAAGGAGTATGCTGCAAAAAATCTTTTTATCCAATAAAATTACCTACTCCGTCATTGTTCTCAATGCCGTAGTAATTTTTCTTTTGTCTTTCCCCAATATTGATGAAGACCTCAAATGGTTGTTAATATGGGAGGACATATTCTTCGTTTTGTTTTTTATATTTGAAGCCATAATCAAGTTAAAACACTATAAACCAAAGATTTACTTCAGTGACAACTGGAATATTTTTGACTTTGTCATTGTTGTAGTGAGTCTCCCATCTCTTGTAATGCCTTTTGTCCCTTCCCTCCCAGACTTATCTTTCATTCTATTATTGCGATTATTACGATTATTTCGGCTGTTCCGTTTTTTCGCATTTGTTCCCAACCTCCAACAATTGTTGGAAGGTCTAGGCAGAGCCTTCAGAGCTTCTATTTTTGTCTTAATCGCACTTATCCTCTACAATTTTATTTTAGCAGTATTTTCTTGTCAATTATTTGGCAAGTATTCTGTAGAGCATTTTGGAGACCCAATCATTTCTCTTTTCACCATCTTCCAAATGTTTACGCTTGAAGGCTGGAATGACATCCCTA
>JBGCDY010000567.1:0-2463 GCA_045105835.1 Chitinophagales bacterium | reverse complement strand
GTGAGGTCTTATGCAGGAGTGAGTTTGATTACAGAAGAGGGGCTCAAAATCGGCACCGTATGTATCTTGGACGATAAACCAAGAACTTTCACCGAAAACGAATTGGAGAATCTTCGCCTTCTATCCAAACATACCCTCAACCTAATCAAAATAAGAAGGAAAAACGAAATCGTCAAAGAGAGAAATAGTACACTCGAACTGGTCAATAAAAATTTGGAGGCTTTTACCTATACTGTAGCACACGATGTGAAAGCTCCCCTCAGAACTATGAGTTCATTCTCTTCTATTTTGTTAGAAAAATACAAAGATAAATTCTCAAAAGAAGAAACAGAATATCTTTCATTTATCAACGATTCTTCAAAAGATCTTTCGGGTTATACAAGCGACCTATTGGAGTTCTCCAAAAAAGTCCAAATCTCAACCGATGACTACTCCTACATTGACCTAACACTCCATTTAGAAAGAGTGATTGTTCTTTTAAACCAAGATAAAGAGGTCTCAATTACCTACAACGAAGAGCATCAAAAGGTCTTTGCACCCCCCAAAGTGTTGAGGCAAATTCTCCAAAACCTTATTTCAAACAGCATCAAATACAGAGATACGACGAAGCTTGAGCAGAATGTGAAAATCGAAATGGAGGAACAACCAAACAACTATACCTTCAAGGTGATTGACAATGGCATTGGAATTTCTGAGGATAGAAAGAGCCAATTGTTTCAACTCTTCAAAAAAGATGACAGAAACGCATACAGTTCAGGCATTGGCTTGTGCATCGTAAAAGAACTAATCGAAAAGCTAAAAGGAGGGATTGAAGTCGAATCAGAAGAAGGACAAGGAACTACGGTGATATTTACCATAGCCAAACTGTAAGTCCTCCAAATTGGAATTGTTCAAATTTTCTCATCAATCAATAACGAGAGTTTTAAATCAGTCATTATTGATTGATGAGAAAGTTGAGAAGCAATTTCGAAACTCATTTTTTGGCTTGAAACTTAGTTTTTAACAATCCTATAAGCCCGACTCCCAACCTTCAATAGGTACAATCCTTGTGTGAGTTTTCCCAAATCCAATTGGAAGAAATCCTGCTCAATTCTACCTGACTGCAATGCCTCACCCAATCCATTCAACAACTGAAATTCAAAAGCTTCCGCACCCATTGCTTCAATACGAATCAAATCCTGAGTAGGGTTGGGAAAAATGCGAATATTGGCTTCAAAAGGTGATTCATTTTCTATTGAAGTGGGCATTCCTTCAAAAAACACCCTGCTATTTCCTTCCCCATCATTGAACTGCTGCAATTCATTCCAGATATAATTCACCACAGTCACATAGTTTTCTTTCACCAAAGGATGAACAAGGTTAGGGACATCAAAACCCAAAGGAGCCATTTCTCCATAAACGCCCATATAGGTCACCAAAGCCGCCAAAAAATAAGTAGTCGGTCTTCCATGTGGCGCATTGTCCTCATAGAGACTCAGAATCGGAATACCACTCAAAGCCGTTTCGGTTAATAAACCACTGATAATCGGACCTACAGGAATCATTCGGGTTTGGTAATCAGGACGTAATTCTAAGAGTGCATCTTGATAATCAATCCACCAATCGTGGAATTCTCCTGTTGTATAGCCGTTGTAATTCGCAAATTCCCCCTCACTCGGAGGAAAACCCTCTCCTGCAATAAAACCCGCCATATCTGGCCAATTTTCATAGATATACACCTTCATTCCCTCTTCTTGTTCCACCAGCCAATCTGCAATTTCCACCGTTGCCAAAACGGGAGAAATGACCCCATCTTCCCCAAAGTAAGGTTCATCAGGAGCTTGATACTGCATAAAATTACCTGCCGTAATCATCGCATGACTAAAGTTCGCCTCCGAAAAAGCTTCTACATCCGAATCCCAAACAGGTGGTACAATGTCAAAACCCCACTGAGCAAAGGGAGGTAAATTGGCATGTTGTGGCAAAAAACCATATTGACCACTCACTGCAAATTCTTGCCCCGCTTCTTCTGCCAACAAGTACATCCAATGTGGAACGGTCAATTCATCACTGGGCGGAGGATTGTCTGTAAATTCATGCACCAACAAACTATGTCCAAAAATGAACATTCTAACGTCTTGGCTTTGGGCGTAGCTATTGGAGAGTACCAAAAATGCGATTGAAAATGATAGGAATTTAAGTGTCAATTTCATTTATTGTAAGTATTTTTGTGTTTCTAATTTTGGTTGTCTGACAAATTCCGTGGAGAATCTAAAGACTACAATAGTCTGATTTCATAAAAAAATAATGAGTAACAAAATAGCGCCCTAATTTTCTAAAAGATAGACTATTGTAGTCTCTCTTCACGGGTTTAGTCAAAGAACCTTAATTTTTACCAAATACACTGAATCCGAATTCAATGCCCCTACAAATCAAGTCTTTCTAAAGAAAGGTTTGTAACTCCTAAAGTTGTATTTATAGGTT
>JBGCDY010000566.1:0-3128 GCA_045105835.1 Chitinophagales bacterium | reverse complement strand
TGCTTTCGAAATATAGCCGCTGCTCGGAATGAGTGGTGGCTTTTTTTGTGGTTGATTTGTTCGTCATCAACGAGGGGTTTTAAACCCCTCGCTATTGATAATTATACCTCCTACCCCAAACTCACCTTCAAGTATTTATCCGCCTCCTCTACAGGCACACCCTTCCGATTTGCCAGATCCTCCACTTGGTCTTTTTGAACAAAGTATCCTCCTCCTATACAAGCAAAAAAACAACTTCCAACTAAAGAAAATCCTAACCTAATACCTTTCTTTTTCAATATAACAAAACACTTCAATAAAGAGCGTGTAAATTGACCAAAAAATGACATTTATCGAAATGTACCACTCATGTAACAAAGTGTACCGTTCATGTAGCCAAAACGTACCATTCATGTTTTGAAGCCCAAAACCACCTTCTCAAATGAAGGTGAAAAGAAGAGGAATTTTTATCTTTTGAAGATAGATTTTTATTTTTAAAGGTAAAATATACTGCAAGAGTAGCTAGGAAAACACAATTAATCGACACATCAAAAAAACTGAAAAGAAGGATGTTTCAGTAAAATAAACGTGTACTTCTAATTTGTGTAGTTATTTATCAAGCTGGACGAAGCTATTCCAGTTATTCATTGTCAGCAGTTTTCCTAATTCTTAAAAAATACAGCATGAAACACCTTTACGCAAGTATCTATCCAACACTAAAGCCCAACCCCGAACCAGACAAAGGTGGTTCAAGTCAACAACGTGCGCAGTCATTCCGTCAAAATCTAAGTAAAATAGCCGCTTTTGCCACTCCTTTGGTCGCTATTGCCAGTATTCCCAATCAATACACTGAGGCAGCCGTACAATCAGGAACATTTGCTAGTGCTACATTAACAGGATCTAATAACATTTTTGTAAATTTTACCGCTTTAGATTTAGACGGAGATAGCTCTGCCGATGTCTTAGCAGGACAAGGCTTCTTTAATGGAACTGCATTTAGTGGATTTGCCGCATTCATAGGGTTTCCAGGACTTGCAAATGGATATGTAGGTGCTGCTTCGGCTCCGTTTTTCGATAAACTGAATACTACCTACAATTTTGCCCCCACATCACTCAGTTCTACTGGTCTTGTGCAAGATATCAATTCAGTTTTGCCATTTCCTGGCGGAGGCTTGGCGTTTCATGAGACTACAGCTTCAGGCAAAGACTTCGGGGAATTTTTCACTTCTACAGGTTCTTCGACAGGTTATATAAGTCTGGTAACTCCACTAACAAGCACGGGACAACTGCACCTTGTATGGATGCAAGTAGAGGTAGGTGCGAATGTATCCAGTCTAAAATTTATAGACTATGGATACGAAGATTGTCCATACCTTTCTGTGGGTACAAGCATTCAAATAGGCGCAACTACAGGCGGAGCTGATTGTGGTACAACTCCACCTGCCATTCCGACTTTATCCGAATGGGGACTCATCACACTTGCCATTTTCCTGATGACTTTTGGTACGGTGTATATTGGTCGAAGGGAAGAAATATTGGAGACTGCAGGTAGTTCACACAAATCACAGGCGCAAGCGAACCAACAGTTTAAATTGGGCGCATTTTGGCAGCGTCCCCCCATCAATTGGAGCATACTCTCAAAAACGTTGTTTGGAACAAGTGTTTTGGCAGCGATTGCAGCTATTTTGACTTATGCCGTCTATGGCAGCATTGCAATGGTGGATATATTGGGTACTGCTGTAGCAGGTCCATTGTTTGCTTACTTGACTCACCTAATCTGGTTGTTTGAAGCAGAAAAAAAGGAGGGGAAATAGGCTTTAGTTTTGGATGAAAAAGGCGTAGAGTGAAAAACTGTAAAACGATTGAAGTATAGTAAAAGAAGCTTACTCATTTTGGCTTTGATATTGATGACAGCAGGGACTTTGTATTTGTTGCAGCCGAATTTTAGGGGGAGTTTTAAACAGTAGTAGATTCTTCGCTTAAGTGTCGCCAAACCTTACAGGTGTTGGCGAACTTTTCGCTTATTTTATTTGAAATTAAAGCTGTGCTCGAAATATAGCCGCTGCTCGGAATGAGTGGTGGCTTTTTTTGTGGGTTGGTGTTTTAGACTTACTCTTTTTTAGAAATCAGTCGCTTCAACTCCTCCTTACTTGGCAAAACAGTTTGGTATTTGCTCGCAAAAATTTGTTCATTGTCTTTGGGCAGCGTAATCTCAACCAAGGTATCGCTTTTGTCTTGGCAAAGAATAATCCCTACCGTTTTGTTTTCATCGTCTAATTTCACAAATCTGTCGTAGAAATTGACATACATCTGCATTTGCCCAATATCTTGGTGTTTCAATTCTCCACTTTTTAGGTCAATTAGCACAAAAGCTTTCAAAAACCTATTGTAGAAAACCAAATCAATTCTAAAATGTCGTTCGTCAAAGGATATTCTTTTTTGTCGTGCTACAAATGTAAACCCTTTACCCTATTCCAGTAAAAAATATTCCAATTTGTCTATCAATTCCTGCTCCAATTCGGTCTCTGAATAAGCAGACTTCTCTGGCAATCCTAAAAATTCCAAGACAAGGGGATCCTTGATAGAATCAGCAGGCGTATGGATAGTTTGCCCTTTTTCCGAAAGTTCCTTTACCTTTTGTTTGTCTCTACTCAAAACCAAACGTTGATACAAAGCACTGTCAAATTGTCTTTTCAGTTCTCGCAAACTCCAGCGATTTTGAGCAGCTTCAATTTCATAAAATCTTCTCTCCGCTTCATCTTCAATTCTAACCAACTTGAGATAATGTGACCAACCTAATTGAAAATCAGGCATTCCCAATTTCCGAGACACTGTTTCGGATTTTGAGTACACCGAATAGAATTTCCGCATATTCTCCAAATTATCTACTGAAAACCCTCTGCAAAATTCGTTTGACAACCTCTAAGAAATACCCTTGAGTAGGGATTTTCCATAAGGAGACCTCGCTTTTCCTTTCTGTTCAAACTCAACGATTCTCTCTCCAATTTTGTAATAGGTGTAAATCATAGTTTGAGATGTGTTAATAAATCAGGACACGAAACTATCTTAATTTTGTGTTATTATGAAAGAATCAAAAATACCCAAAAAGCGTCGTAGTTACGATGCAGGATTCAAGTCTAATGTGCTGA
>JBGCDY010000565.1:0-3476 GCA_045105835.1 Chitinophagales bacterium | reverse complement strand
TCCAGCAAATCCGAGCGAACTTCAATCGTTTTGAAGCCCCCTTCCGAATCTGGTGGAAAATCAAATCCCTCTTCGGAAAGTACATCATCTGCACAAGCAGGGACTATTTTGTAATCACAAAAATCATTTTCCCTCACAATGCTTGGCATCTGCGGCTGTGGATACAGTAAAACTTTCAATATTCCTGCATTGTAAACACTATTGTCCACGCTGCAAGTCGCACGGGCATACAAAATCGCTTCCGTTATGCTGCAATCATTACTAGGTTCTCTGTCCAAAGGTTCACCCTCATAAGCAGCTGTAAAACTTTCGTCTTCAAACCATTCTATCGAAAAAGTACTTCCATCACCATCGTATGCAATTTCCGTTTCGGCAAGCGGTAAGTCGGGTAAACCGCCTTCACAAAAAAGCTGCTCGGCATCCACCAAACCTATAATGCTGTCGTCACACATCGGCTCAGGACATGCCTCATACGCCACTTCAAAACTGGCTTTGCAATCTTCGTCAAAGTTCGATGTCACTTCAATATTTCTATTTCCCCCTTCTGCTGCGGGCGGCAAAGTGAAAGTCGTTTCGGAGAGGACATCGTTTTCACAAAATGGCTGCACCAAATAAGAACACGCATCGTCATTTCTAACAATTTCGGGTGCTTGCACAGGCGGATACAAAGTGATGGCAATAAATCCTGCATTCGTCACCGAATTATCTACACTGCAAATGGCTCTCGCAAAAAGCGTATCCATTTCACTCTCGCACAAATTCGTATTTGAATGACTAAATAATTGCTCCAAATAAGGAACTTCAAAATTTTGGTCTTCAAACCATTCTATCAAAAACACCGTTCCATCGCCACTATATGCCAATTCTGCTTCTGCAACAATCAAACTGGGTGTACCGCTTTCGCAAAAACTCTGCTCACTGGTAATCGTTTGGGTGATGGTTTGCTCACAAACGAGTGCGGGACAGGTTTCATACGCCACTTCAAAATCAGCCGTACAGTTTTCGTCAAATGAAGAGCTTAGGCTTATCGTCCGAGTTGAAGCTTCTGAATCGGGTGGCAAATCAAAAGCCGTTTCGGAAAGGATATCGTCTTCACAAAATGGCTGAACAGTGTAATTGCATTCATCGTTTTGACGAATAATCGTTGGAGATTGCAGTGGTGGGTACAATTCTATCGCCAAAAAACCTGCTTCGACCACTGTATTGTCAATACTACAAGTGGCTCTTGCAAACAGGGTATCTTTTTCGATGGTACACAAATCGGCTTGTGAATGGTTGAAGTTTTGCGAGACATAAGGGCTTGTAAAATCATTGTTTTCAAACCATTCAATCAAAAATGCACTTCCATCCCCACTGTAGGTAATTTCCATTTCTGCAATGGACAAATCAGGAGTACCGCTTTCACAAAAACTTTGAAGGTTAGCAGCAGTTTGGGTGATGGTTTGGTCGCAGACAAGTTCGGGGCATTTTTCATAAGAAACTGAAAAGGTTGCGCTACAGTTCTCATTGAAGGGTGAGGTAACACTAATATCTTGATTACCTCCTTCTGCACCAGGCATCAAATTGAAGGCAGTTTCCGAAAGCACATCATTTGCACAAGCGGACATCACCACATAGGCACATTCATCATTCGAGCGCACAATCGTTGGTGTTTGAGGAGCAGGGTATATTTTGACCTCCAAAGCCCCTCCATCGTATTCTGTTTCATCAATCGTGCAAGTCGCTTTGGCATAGAGCATAAAGGTTTCTTGCTCACAAATATCTATTCCTGAATGGCTCAACATTGGAGCCGTATAAGGGGTGTTGTAGTCCACATCTATGAACCATTCTACTTCAAATACGCTTCCATCGCCACTGTATTCGATTTCGTTGGCAGCTGCCTCCAAATCCAATGTTCCGTTTTCACAAAATTCCTGTGTGGCTTCTGCCGGCACTTCAATACTTTGATTGCAGGGACAAGTCGGCAATATATCCAAGCCCAATAAATCGCCTTGACTGTGGGCTGCTTTGTCTTGTGGGTCGCCAATGTTGTTGCTTGCTGTTGGGTCGATATAATTGAAGGTTGTAAAATCAGCATCAAATTGCAAACCTGTACTTTGGGTATCGTCTTGTATTTCAAAACATACAACACCCATTGTTTGCCACTCGTCTGTCACCAATGGACAAAGTTGGTCGGTCAATCCTTGCGCTGCAATCGTGGTAAAATTGGCTTCGGAGGTATTGGTATCAAAGCTGAAACTGGGAGTTCCATAAGCTGCAAATTGGTCTGATACGCAGAGACTTCCATCATTGAAGGAGTTGGAGGTATAAGTGGGTGATTCTATCGAAAGCTTGTTGTAATTGAAGAAAACGGTGTGAGAACCTATCCGAAAAGTTTGCGCTGCGGTGGAAGATTTGACTTGGATGCTAACGCAAAGAGTAGGCGTTGCCCCATCACAATCCACTATTTCTTCTGCAAATTGCAAATCATAAGAAGCTTGGTTAACAGTAGGTTGTGCGACAAGTATAACCGCTACAAGAAAAAGGAATGGCGTAATTAGAAGTTTGTTCATCGGTTGGTTTGACAAATTGTAAGGTCGAAAATGAAGACCAAAAATAAGTAAATTTGAGTCAAGCCATCGAACTAAACCACAGTTCTGCAATTTTTGTTACTTCTACTTTAGTGATAGCACACTGATTGAACAGGTAAAATGGATCTGAACAGTTTTTTCATCATCAGTGCCTATCAGTTAAATCAGTGCCATCAACGTTCCATCAAACCCATTTTTGCACTTGAGCTTTTTATTTGAAATCCCCTGAATTTTCAAGCCTATTGTCCAAATCTTCAATCCAAGCGTCAATCTCTTCTTTTTTCGTGTCTTGCCCTGCACTTTGATACGTGTTCACCAAATGACTCAGTACCAATCGCATGATTCTCATATTGCAGGAGGGTCTGTTGAAGTTGGGTTGGAAGGCGATGTTTCGTTTTACCAAGTAATCATTGAGGGAATTGTTGGTAACAATAGCTCCTTTTTCCTGAGGGTTGATATAGAAATACAGTTTGGGATTTGCTTTTTTTATACTCCCAGGTCTTTTGAAGTAACCCAATATTAAGTTGTTGTCCAATACGATTCCCGAAATAGGTACATCCAATTTCGATGCAATAATCAAGTACAGAATCGCTATGCTTGAAGATACTCCTTTTTTGAGGCTCAACACATTGTTGAGGGCAAAATGTTTGACGGCATTTTCTTTGTTCGCAACGGTGGTAAACTCATAGGTGTCGTACAAAAATCGGTTGATGATACTGACCGACTCCAAAGGGGGATTGTAGCGACTGATTTCAAAATCAATGCTATTGACAATCTCATCAACGTTTTCGAGTATCCATGCTTCATTCAAATCTCGGTACTGATACCTAGCTATCAAAATCATGACTTGCAGCAAATCATACTCTTTGTTTTGCAGCCAGTTTTGGAAATGTTTGGTGACCGAGT
>JBGCDY010000564.1:0-4940 GCA_045105835.1 Chitinophagales bacterium | reverse complement strand
ATTGCGGCTCGCATTTGTAGAGATAGTCAGGAATTGGGGGGACATTTGAGAAGAGAAGATTTTGAAGACTATAAGGTGATTCACCGAAAAGCATTGCAGCTTACTTACGGAGATTTTCAGTTTTTGACCAATCCACCACCGAGCGCAGGGGGGATTCTGATTGGTTTTTGTTTGGAACTGTTGAAAGCCTACGACCTTCAAAAAATGAAGTGGGGGAGTGCTGAGTACCTCCAATTATTGAGTAGTGTGATGGATATGATGAATGTTTCTCGTTCCAAAACACTGAATAACTATTTGCAGCATCCCAATATTGCCCAGCATTTTCTACAAAAAGACCACGTAGATGCTTACTTGCATTCGATTGACAAAAGGGCAAACAAACTGGGGAGTACGACACACATCAGTGTGGTGGACAAATATGGGAATGCTGCAAGTACAACGGTTTCGTCTGGTGCTGGGAATAGTTATTATGTGCCTCAAACAGGGATTATGATGAACAATATGTTGGGAGAGGCAGACTTGAATCCTAAGGGGTTTCACCAATGGAAAAGGGACGAAAGGATGTCTTCAATGATGGCTCCCTCTATGTTGTTGAAAGATAGGCGACCTCGATTGGTGTTGGGTTCGAGTGGTTCGAGTCGAATTCGCACTGCTATTCTTCAAAATGTGGTGAATTGGACAGATTTTCAGATGCCATTGGAGCAAGCAATGGAAAGCCCCCGTTTGCATTTAGAAGGAAAAGAATTGAACATCGAGCAAGGGTTTGATGAAGAAATAGTGTCCAAACTTCGACTGCCTTCGGGTTGGCAACGGGTGCTTTGGTCTGAGAAAAGTATGTTTTTTGGAGGGGTGAATGCCATTGCAGCAGATGAAAAAGGGAATTTGCGGGGAAGTGCAGATGATAGGCGTTTTGGCTTTGTAGTGGGTAAATGAAAATAAAATAGCTGTTTTTTACTTTTTTTTTGAAGAAAGATAGGGGGGAAGCTTTTGTCGTGCGTCTTACCAGTGAATACAGCTATTTGTCTTGGATTTAAACACAATATTACTATGAATGCACAAGCAGGATTCCTTTCTAAAAACAGCAGCACTTATAATTTCAAAGATCTTCTTGCCGATTCTTTCAATGGTGTACACGCACCAACGATTCAGAAAGTAACCAAAGGTGGATTTATTTATCTTCCCAACAAATTGAACACGAATATCTACATCATCAAATCGGGACGTGTCAAAATTGGTGCTTTTAGTGATGGTGGCAAAGAATTTATCAAATTGGTCTTGAATGATGGCGAATTGTTTGGTGAACTGACCTTATCTGGTACGGATCACCGCAATGAATATGCCCAAGCGATGGAAGATACCTACCTCTATGTGATTCCGATTCGATATGTGAAAAACAAAATGAGAACCAACTGGGAACTCAATATACAATTGACACAGTTGATGGCAGATCGCCTGATATTGATGCAGCAACGATTGGAGCGTCAAGTATTTAGAGACACCAAAACGAGAGTGGTGGCATTCATGCTTGACTTGATAGAAAAGCGTGGGAAAAGAGTAGGTTTTGAATGGTTGATCTTCAAATTCTTCACTCACCAAGAAATTGCTTGCATGACGGGAACTTCTCGCCAAACGGTTACTTCAATTATCAATGAACTCAAAGGAGAGAACTTGATTTACTGCAATAAAAGACGTTTGTTGGTGCGTGATAGGGAAAAATTGAGCGCAATGGTGAATAAGTAGAATCCAAGTCAGAGAATGGATTTTCCAATAATTATATAATTCTTTTGGTTGATTTTATATTAGGCATTTTCAAATTAATAAATAGGCGATTTTGCGGAAATATTTTTTTATTAGACGAGGCAAAAAACATAGACATAGTAATGCTATGGCGAGGCTTTTTAACGAAGTATAATGAAAAAAGATACACGCATAAATGACGGATTTATTAGTTGAAATTGCCTTAGAAAGTGTGACGAGTTTTAAGAACTCTCACACTTTTTTTGTGCTGAATAATTCATGAATTTGTGCCTGTTATTGAAATTCCGTAGAAACGTTGCACTGCAACGTCTCCTATTCTGATTTGAAAATCAACACTCTTTGATAGATTCCGTTTCAGGTTTTGTTTTCTAAACTACCTTACAGATGAAGATATTGGGTTCAAAGACCTTGTAGTGCTAAGATGTTGCAGTGCAACGTCTCTACGAAATCTATGAATTATTCAGGGTATGCTTTTTTTTAAAACCCAATTAAGACTTCAAAATAAGTTCACAAAGTTTCCTTCGTAAGGAATTGACATTGAAGCGATTTTTTAACTTTTATTATTATTTTACTTTTATTCGTTCCTAAAGTAGTGGTAGCAATCAAAAGAGTTTGTCTATTGTTTGTATGTCTAATTTATTGGATGGTAAAAAACGAGTGAATGGATTCATTGTTTGCCATCTATCATTCATCATTAATTTTTCCTACGATGACCTCTAAAAAACTATTGTTCTTCGCCCTACTATGTTCTATAAGCTTGTGGTATTCCTGCGAAAAAGACCCGACTGAACCTATCCAAACCGAGCCAGAGCCTAATTCAAGTTGGGAACTGATCCAACAAAAAATATTTCAACCCAACTGTGTGGGATGCCATACCGCAGGTACGAACTTCGCCAAACAATCTGATTTGATATTGACCGCCGATATTGGCTATGAGCAGTTGCTTAACCGCACCCCTAAAAATGAGGCGGCAGCAGCTGACGGCTTGGTTTTGCTGAATACAGATGGCGTAGCAGGGTTGCCTTGGAGCTTTTTGTGGGAAAAAATTGATGCGCCGAATCAGGCGCATTTTTACGATGACCACCCAGAGTATGGTAGCATCATGCCATTAGGTTTGCCAGCTTTGACCAATGGAGAATTGGAGTATATCCGAAGGTGGATCAATGAAGGTGCGCCCAAAGATGGATTTGTGGTGGATGAAGCCGTATTGGAAAATACAGACCGTTATGAGACTCCAACAGAAGCATTCCAACCCATGCTTCCGCCTGCATCGGGCTACCAATTTCACTTAGGTCCTTTTGATGTAGTACCTGATTATGAGCGAGAGTTGTTTTACTACGAACCTTTGAACAATTCGGAAGACATCTATATCTCCAAAGTAGAAATCAATATGCGACAAGGTACACACCACTTTATTTTGTACACCTATCCACAAAATTATCCCGACCCTCAGCCCAATGTGATTCGAGATGTACGTGATACGGATGGGAAGTATGACTACACTGTTTTGCAGCAAATGAACGACCAACTTTTTGTATTCGGAACACAAGTGCCTTTCACCGATTATGATTTCCCTGAAGGTGTTGGTTTGCGAGTACCTGCCAACAGTGGTTTTGACCTCAATTCTCACTATGTCAATCGAGGCACGAATACTTTTCAGGGTGAAATCTATGTGAATGTGCACACTCTTGAACGTTCGGAGGTTACCCATGTAGCAGAGAACCTCTTTTTGAGCAACCAAGATTTTGTCTTGCCCCCTCAAAAAACGACTACGGTTGAATCGAGCTATACTTTTGATGAAAAACGCTATATCTTCCAACTTTGGTCACACGCTCACGAACATCTTGAGGAATTCAAAATCTATATCAAAGGCGGTGACAGAGATGGGGAGTTGATTTATTACACCAATGACTGGTCGCATCCTCCTTTATTAAAAATGGACCCTCCATTGGAATTGGAAGCGGGTCAAGGCTTGCGTGGTGAGGCGACTTACAACAACGATACAAATAGAACGCTTCGATTTGGTTTGTTGAGCGAAGACGAAATGATGATTATTTTTGGGGCATATTACACCGAATAGAAGATAAATGAAAATGGGAATAGAAATTAAAAACGCACTTCAATGTCAGTTTCTTATGAAACGATATTTGTAAACTTATTTTGAAGCATTCTTTTTTCGCTTCAAAAAAGTAAAACGAAATTCATTCTATTGAATTTCCATAGCAGAAAGCAAAGCATAGGTTTTTTTAGGAAATCTATGCTTTGCTTTTATTTTTTATCAGATTTTATAAATCTGACAATCAAGAACAAACTTCAAAAACCCCACTTCTTCAAAACCTCCAATTGATACACATTAACTTCCTAAAACCTTCAAAATGAACTCAAATTTTCTTTTAGCTTTTCTATTGACATTTTTTTCTTTGTGTGCCTTTTCACAAGTTTCTCCCAACCTCGAAAACAAAATAGATTCCATAGTAGAACATCATTTGGAGGTGGATAAAATCGTAGGTTTTTCTGTAGGGATTGTGAAAAATGGAGAGGTACTTTTCACCAAAGGTTATGGCACTCGGACTATGGGCGAAGAACAACCCATTGACAGCCTCACCAATTTTTTGACCTGTTCGATATCCAAACTCTTCACAGCTACTGCCATCATGCAGCTAGAGGAACAAGGAAAAATAGACCTCAATGAGCATTTGGTTACCTATCTCCCTGATTTTGAAATGAAAGACAAACGCTACAAAGAAATCACGATTCAACAGATGCTTACCCATACTTCGGGACTTTCCAACTTCTTCAATCCCAATTTTATCAAACCTGCTCACGACAGTCTGGCATTGCAGATGTTTGCAGACAAGTTCAAAACCAAAAAGCTGAAGTTTGAACCAGGCGTGGCTTTGAGCGCAGATACTTACAGTAATACAGCGTACAATATTTTGGGCTTGGTCATCGAAAGAATAACAGGGCAAAACTATTCTGAATACATGAACCAACATATATTGAAGCCTGTCGGAATGACCAACAGCAGCTTCTTCTACAAAGAGATACCCGCCAATCGTAGAAGCACTCCCCACAAGATGAACTTCATCACCAAACAGGTCAAAGTTGCTGATTATTATCCCGATATTCCACAAGACAAACCCTGTGGAAACCTCAATTCCTGTTCGGCAGATTTGTGCAAA
>JBGCDY010000563.1:0-4718 GCA_045105835.1 Chitinophagales bacterium | reverse complement strand
TACGCATTTTACTCGTTCTTTTTCCTTTTAGATGCGTTAAAAATTTTGACCATAGCCCTGCTATGCTAAAAATTTTTGCCTTCCTAAAAGAAAAAATACCTTCCTAAAATTTGCGTAGCATATTTATTTCTATCTCCCTTACTTAGGTAGTTTCAAAATACCTTAATTGTTTTAAAGCAAATATTCTTATTGGTACTCATATATTTATTTTACTTTTAATCTATTTCTTATTACCCAAATCCATACATAGCCCCTAAACCTACAGTCAGAAACCAAAAAAAGCACACAAATGAACCAATTCACCTTTCAAAGCCACAGAGGAGCCAGAGGTTTGATGCCAGAAAATACCATTCCTGCCTTTCTAAAATCACTGGAATATGGCGTAACTACTTTTGAGCTTGATGTCGTCATTACCAAAGACCGACAGGTAGTAGTATCTCACGAAGGATGGTTTTCCCACCATTTTTGTACCAAACCCAACGGAACCCCTGTTTTAGAAGCGGAAGAAAAAAATCTTCGGTTGTATGATATGACCTATGAAGAGATTCGACAGTACGATTGTGGGCTGCGTCAAAATGCCAAATTCCCACAACAACAGACACTTGCTGCTTATAAACCTTTATTGAAGGAAGTTATTGAAGTATGTAATGAATACACCCAAAAACATTCTCATTACCTCCAAAAGGTATTCTACAATATTGAAGTAAAAACAGAAGACGAAGCAGGTGATGGAATTTTTCAGCCACCTCCTGCCGAATTTGCACAACTTGTTTATGATGAAATTCTTTCTTGTAAAATTGCAGATAGAGTCTTGGTGCAGTCTTTTGATGTGAGAATCGTGCAGGCTTTCAAAAAAATCAACCCAAGTTTACCGCTTTCACTCTTGGTCTATAATGAACACAGCCTTGAATGGAATTTGAATAAATTGGGTTTTTTGCCCAATGTTTATGCTCCCTATTACAAATATATCTCGCCCGAACTTTTGAAGCAAGTCCACCAAAAAGGAATGTTGTTGATTACTTGGACGGTCAATGACTTCAAAGATATTCAGCGTTTGTTGGATATGGGTGTGGATGCGATTATTACGGACTACCCCAATTTGAAGTTGGAACTGGATGCTCTTTTGAAGACGGCTTAAGGTATAATTGTGAATTATTAATTGATAATTGTAAATTGTGTTTGCAATGGAAGTCTTACTTCACAATTTTTATCAAAGAATTATTTCTTCAATCCGATTGATTCCTCCTATTATGACCCACAAAATACTACTTTTCTTTTTTAGTTTCTTGGCTTTTTCTTTGTTTGCAAATGCCCAATGTGAACCTGTTGTCATTCCTTTTGAACAATACAACTTGGTGTATGTCAATTCGGAAGATGGCACAAGCACGGCGGCAAATGTGATAGATGGCAATGTAGAAACGCTTTTTCGCACATTGGGAAACACGCCTTTTCCACACGAACTTCAAATAGACTTGGGTACTGTTCGCTCCCTTACCCAACTGGTTCTGACTCCTCCTCAAGACAATCAAAACGGCAAACTGGCGACTTATGAAGTCTATGTGAGCATGGATGGAGCAGATTGGGGTGAGGCACAAGCGTCTGGTCTGATTTTGTACGATGGTTTTGGAGACACATCCGAAAAACGGATTGACTTTGGGGCTGTTGATGGACAGTATATTCGTTTGGTGGGCTTGTCAAATTTTGACGTGAGTAATCCTTACCGTTGGTTATTGTCCGAATTGAGCATTGCAGAAAACCCTTGTGGAAGTTCTGAGAAACTCAATCAAACCATTGATTTTGATTCTATTGGTAAAAAACAAACAAGTGATGCGCCTTTTGCACCTCCTGCAATGGTTTCTTCGGGCTTGTCCTTGGCTTTTGAAGTAGTGTCAGGTCCTGCAATGGTTGAGGATGGTTTGGTTTCTTTTGAAGGGACGGAAGGCACGGTTGTATTGAAGGCGATTCAACGTGGGAATGACGATTATTACCCTGTTGAGCGTTTTCAAACATTTGAAGTTATTGACCCTGCAAACTATGCGCCTGTGATTACGAGTCGCTTGTCAGAGGCTCACCCTATCGAAATGCACTTTCTTTCGCACTACCCCATTTATGCCACTGCAAGCATTGAACATTCAGATTTGTTCGACATCGAAAACATTGTTTTTGAAGTAGATGGAACGACCTATGAGGGTACGGAGGAAAATGGACTTTACACGCATTGGTGGAAACCAAACGAAATGGGAAACCATGAAGTGAATATTACCGCCTACTCTTCTAATGGACAAAGCAGCACAAAAACGGTCAATGTTGAAGTGGCTTTTGCGACAGGAAATAGAAATAACCGCACTTTGGAGGAAGATTTGATTTTGTTTGGGGGAGAAAACAGTCGCTGGTTGTATTCGACCTATGAGTTGCCGCAATTTGTGGGAACGTATGAGCCGATTATGGCAGAATTTTGGGTGACTTGCCCTGATATTGCAGGTGCTTGTGATGATTGGGATAGAAAGGCTTTTGTAGAAGTAAAGGCTCCTGATGGTACTTGGGTCGAAATCATTCGGTACATTACCCCTTATGGTGTTGCTTGTGACCACTCGATTGATTTGACAGATTATGCTTCTTTGCTGCAAGGTCAGGTAGAAATGCGGGTTTTTATTGATACTTGGGGAACAGGTGGTTGGAATGTCAATTTGCGTTTTGATTATGATTTGGGCTTGGCAGAATATCCCTACACCAAAATCAGTCCGCTTTGGCGAGGTACTTTCGATTTTGGGAATTACAACAATTTGCAGCCTATGGGAACGGTTTCCCACGATTTTGCAGATCATGTGGAATTGGCAAAACTCAAATTGGTGACGACTGGACATGGTTGGGGAAATGCCAATACAGGCAATGCGGCTGAGTTTTACCCCGCTATTCACCACCTCAATGTGAATAATTCTCATTCGTTTGAACAAGATTTGTTGATAGACTGCAGTCCAAATCCAGATGGTTGTCAGCCACAAGCGGGTACTTATACTTACAGTCGAGCGGGTTGGTGTCCTGGCATGATTGCACCTGTTTTTGAATACGACTTCACTCCTTTTATTGCAGAGGGCAAAGTGGATGTGCAATATCTTTTTGAAGAAGGATATGTGGATTTGTGTCATCCCAATCACCCTGATTGTGTCTCGGGTGTGACTTGTGCGAATTGCGATGAAGGCTACAATCCGCACTACGAAATTGCAGGAAATTTGATTACTTATAGTAAGTCGCCGTTTTTGGTGACAGACATTGAAACGCCTTTGATTCCTGAATTGGAAATGGCTGTTCGCCCCAATCCAAGTTCTGATTTCTTTGAAGTGGCATTGCCAAAGTCCTATCAGGGAAAGGTAGCATTGCAGCTTCAATCTTTGGATGGTCGCTTGTTGCAGTCCCACCAATTTGAAAATACTGATTTATTGCAGGTTCAACGTTTTGATGTTTCGGATTTGCCACAGGGTTTGTACGTCTTGCGTTTGGTAGTTGGAGATGCTGTTGGGGTGACGAAAATGGTGAAGAAATAGTGAACTAATTTTTGACAATAGACAAAAAAGTAAAAAAGGCTTTTGGATGATAAATCCAAAAGCCTTTTTTAGTGCTTCTAATTAATGTCTCCAAAAATTTTATTCTTACAGAATTTCTATCTTCTCTTTTATCAACTTGATAGGACGATTAATCGTTTCTTCGAGAGAGATGAATGTTTCTGTTCGTTGAATGCCTTTGATGGGCTGTATTTTATCGTGTAATACTTCTTTGAGGTGGTTGGTATCTTTGCAAATGATTTTTACAAACATACTGTACGTTCCTGTCGTGTAGTTCAGTCCTGTTACTTCAGGGATTCCTTTTAGGGCGCCTGCTACATCATCATACATAGAGCTTTGTTGGAGGTAAACTCCCAAAAAAGCAGTGACATCATATCCCAACTGCTCATGGTTCACCACAAGTTGATGTCGTTTGACAATCCCCATTTGTTCCATCTTTCGCATCCGCACATGTACCGTTCCTGGTGATACATGGAGCAATTCTCCAATTTTGGTATAGGGTATTTTAGCATCCTCCATCAAGATTGATAAGATTTGAAGGTCTAAATTGTCAATATCATAATTTTTATGTTCCATCGAAGCCTAATTTTATCATTTTTTCAAAAAAAAAGCAATTTATTGAATAAAATGTAAATTTTCAAGCATTTTATTAAAAAATTTGCAACAAAACAGCATTTACCTTAACTTTGCCACTGTAATCAAAACGATGATTATTCAATCAATAAACACTGTAAGGTGATGAAATTGGCAGCCATGCCCTCTTGTCTCGGGGGTGAAGGTCTCGGATAAATCCTTTTCGTACTAGCTAAACGAAAATGACTAACGACTTCGTGAAGGTTCGAATCCTTCCCTTACAGCCAACTAACAATTGCTCTTTGATTTTTTCAAAAATACTGTAAGGTGATGAAATTGGCAGCCATGCCCTCTTGTCTCGGGGGTGAAGGTCTCGGATAAATCTTTTTCGTACTAGCTAAACGAAAATGACTAACGACTTCGTGAAGGTTCGAATCCTTCCCTTACAGCTCTTTTTAGTAATTCGTGATTTGTCAATTAGAGACTCGTACTCTATTTTTATCAAAAACAAATCACGGTTTAACAATCTCTGTTCTTTCTAACAATACTGTAAGGTGATGAAATTGGCAGCCATGCCCTCTTGTC
>JBGCDY010000562.1:0-5320 GCA_045105835.1 Chitinophagales bacterium | reverse complement strand
ATCGAAAAGCAATTGAGTGTGAAGAGTGTGCGCTATTCTCATTGCAGTGAAAAGACTGATTTTGAAGGAGAAGGTTTTCAGGTCTTGATTGTGGACAATATTGGTTTGTTGTCGAGTATTTACCAGTATGCAGACTACGTTTACATTGGAGGTGGATTTGGTGCGGGGATTCACAACACGATGGAAGCAGCGGTATTTGGAGTGCCGATTTTCTTTGGTTCAAATTATGGGAAATTTCAAGAGGCGATTGATTTGATTGAAAGAGGAGGAGCTTATTCTATTGAAGGGCTGGAAGATTTGGTTTTGAAGGCGAAGCGATTGGAGGAAAATAACGCTTTTTATGAGCAGGCTTCAAAGGTGAGTCGTGAGTATGTTTTGAAGCATAAGGGAGGAAGTGAGTTGATATTGAAGGTCTTGGAAGAATACTTAGTCTGAAAGATTTTTGATTTTTTTATTTCGGAGTCAAAATAAATTGAAGGTATTGACTCTCAATGAATAAAAATAAAGCCCTAATTTGTTAAAAAACAAATTAGGGCTTTTGGCTGAATGAGATTTAAGAATGCCTATTTATAAAAGGTCTTCTTTTTGTCTAATAAGCCTACTTCCTGCAAGGTATCATTGATGGCATCAATCATGCCTTTATCTTGTGTAGTCCCCTCGCCTTTCATTACTCTGCGTAGAGCAATGTAAAAGTTCAGTTCACCTAAGGCTAAATTATCTCCTTTGTCGGTGAAATCGAGAATCATTTGAGCGTAATGGTTGATTTTTTCTTCAACAAATGTATCTAAACTCATAGTTGTAAGTGTTTATTGGAATTTGAAAAATTGTTAATTTTTTAGGTGTTTTTTATTTGATTATGTGATGATAACAAAAGTGAAAAATCTATGCTACTTCTCCGAAAACGTCGTTCATAAAAGAAGTGTATTCTGCCAAATCAACTCCACGAGAAGAACCTGCTTCATCATAAGCATTGAACATCATTTTCAATTCATCCGCATCCATATTGGTTTCTTTGACCAATGCTTTGAAGTGTTTGTGCCATTCATCGAAATTGATGACACCATTGCCGCTTTTGTCAATGGCTGCAAAAGCTTGTTTTCTTCCGTCTGTTGAAGCAGTAGAAATGACTTCTCCAAAAACATCATTCATAAAAGAAGTGTATTCTGCCAAATCAACTCCACGGCTCGACCCTGCTTCATCATAGGCATGGAACATCATTTCCAATTCTTGGGCATCCATATTGGTTTCTTTGACCAATGCTTTGAAGTGTTTGTACCACTCTTTGAAGTTGATGACACCGCTTCCGTCTTTGTCAATGGCTGCAAAAGCTTCTTCTCTTCCACCTGCCGAAGTAGTAGAAACAACTTCTCCAAAAACATCATTCATAAAAGAAGTATATTCTGCCAAATCAACTCCACGAGAAGACCCTGCTTCATCATAAGCATGGAACATCATTTCCAATTCTTGAGCATCCATATTGGTTTCTTTGACCAATGCTTTGAAGTGTTTGTACCATTCTTTGAAATTGATGACACCGCTTCCGTCTTTGTCAATGGCTGCAAAAGCCTCTTCTCTTCCATCTGTTGAAGCGGCAGAAGCTGCTTCTCCAAAAACATCATTCATAAAGGAAGTGTATTCTCCAAAATCAACTCCACGATAAGACCCTGCTTCATCATAAGCACTGAACATCATTTTCAACTCATCCGCATCCATATTGGTTTCTTTGATCAATGCTTTGAAGTGTTTGTGCAATTCATTGAAGTTGATAATACCGCTATTGTCTTTATCAATAGCTCTAAAAGATTGTTTTCGTTCTGTAGTTGTCATGATAGTGTTGTATAAAAAAATGATTTAAATTGTCTTTTGCAGTCATTAACTGCTTCCTATTTGATTAGACGAATTGAGTGAAATGATTTGAAGGTTTTTTCTTCAAAAAAATAAATTAAATTCAAACTGTTTGATTATCAGTTGTATTAACTTCAGATTTTTCTCGCTGAATGTTTTTCAAATTGCTATATCGGTCGATGATATGTTGGGATAGTCGGTATTTTACCAAATTATCATAGGATAAATAAGCTGCTCCTTGTATGCTTTTCAGACAGTGTTCGCTTCCACAGCCGCAAGTAAATGCCTCGGTCATGCGCCACTCTGTTGAAGGGTAAAAGAAGGCTAATTCTTCGCCAGCTTGAATGGGATGGAGTGTAATTAGTTCCATTTTTTTGGTGTCGAAAAAGACATTGGGGGCGAAACTGTGATTGATGTACTGTAGGTAAGTAGGTTTGAGTGTGATGTGTTCTGTTTTGTTTATTTGGACAGAGAACCTCGTGGGGACTGATAATTTATTCTGATGCTCAAATTCAGATAGGACAGTGAAAGGCTCTAAATCCTTTGTTGTGTACATGGAATGATAGCCTGTTTGTGTATCTTCTCGGACTTCTAAATTTGGAGTGACTTGATGTGTTTGAATATTTTTTGATGTCATAATATCGCGTAAATTTGGTTTTAAGTTCACCTTTTTGTTAGTGATGTTTCATTAGACGAAATAGATTCTACGATTTGAAGGATTTTTTTGAAAAAAATGAAATTTATTATTTTAGAGATTTACCATCGGCTGCAATAGGCTGTTTTTGTGCCTTTTAGCAATATCAATGATTTGCTTATTTTATGCCTATGTGATGCGCCTGTCTGATGAGTTGTCGCTTGAATTGGCCAGAAGAACTGTATCCGTATTTGAAGGAAGTGTAGTAATCGTTATTGGATAGGAACTAACCCTACTCTACAAGTGTAAGAAGTTTATGAAAAACAATTTAGCATCCAATATCTATAAACTCTATTGGCTCAAAATATCGAAGTGGTTTTTATTGGTCATGCCCATCATCGTGCTTTTCTATCAGGACAGCGGACTGGACATACAAGCGGTGATGACCATTCAATCCATTTTTTCGATAGCAGTGGTATTGATGGAAGTGCCTTCGGGGTATATGGGAGATGTGTTGGGGCGTAGAAAATCGTTGATAGTTGGGAGTATTTTGATTTTTGTGGGCTATGTCTTTTACTGCCTCACCAGTAGTTTTTTTGGTTTTCTTGTGGCGGCAATTACTTTGGGAATCGGAACCAGTTTTATCTCTGGTTCCGATTCTGCATTATTATACGACACCCTCTTGCGATTGGACCGCACATCGGAATATGTCAAATTGGAGGGGAAATATTATGCAGTGGGGAATTTTGCGGAAGCCATTGCAGGAGTGCTTGGAGGACTTTTAGCGGCCCAATTTAGTTTGGTCTTTCCTTTTTATTGTCAAGCAGTGGTGTCGGTTATAGGCATTTTTGCAGCCATCAGTTTGGTCGAACCCGAAAGGACTCAGGTTTTCTCCAACAAAAGCAATTGGCAAAATATCAAACAGACAATTCACTATGTATTTGTGGAGAATCAAGAGTTGAAATGGCTGATGATTTATGCTTCGCTCATGGCAGGGGCAACGATTACCGTAGCTTGGTTTGCACAGCCTTATTTTTTATTTGCAGAAGTTCCATTGGTCTATTATGGCATTCTTTGGACGGCCTTGAACCTTACCGTTGGAGTGGCTTCTTGGTTTGCCCACAAAGTAGAAAATCGTTTGACTGCATTTGGTTTGATGGTTGGCGTTTTTGTGTTGATTGTAGGAGGTTATTTGGGTGCAGCCTTGTCTCCTGCAATGGTAGGAATTGTGTTTTTGTTTGTCGTTTACATTGGTCGGGGCATTGTTACACCTACCTTCAACAACTTCATCAACAAACACGCATCTTCTGATATGCGGGCTACCGTTTTGTCGATTCGTTCCTTTATGTTTCGGTTGATTTTTGCAGTGCTTGCCCCGTTTTTGGGTTGGATGACGGATGTTTATACGATTCAGGAAGCTTTGTTGGTGGCGGGAATTATTTTTGGAATTGTGGGAATGGTTTGTTTGTGGGTGATTTGGGGGAGTGATGGGACACGGATTTAACTGATTTAACTGATTTGGCGTGATTGGAACGGATTTTTTTGGAGTGATGGGGCACGGATTTAACTGATTTGGGGGGGTTGGAAGGGATTTTTTAGGGTGAAGGGAAACGGATTTAACTGATTTGGGGTGATTGGAACGGATTTTTTTGGAGTGATGGGACACGGATTTAACTGATTTGGCGTGATTGGAACGGATTTTTTTGGAGTGATGGGACACGGATTTAACTGATTTGGCGTGATTGGAACGGATTTTTTATCAGAGCAAACCATTTCAATCATTCAAATCAGTGTGCTATAAGGTACTATACGGGAGGCGGATTGAAGGGATTTAGCGTGATAAGGACAGATTCTTTTTTATCAGAGAAAACCAGTTATACCTGTTAAATCAGCGTACTATCAGGCAACATGTGTTAAACGAATTTTTTATCTTTGGAGACCAGTTTTATCATTCAAATCAGTGTGCTATCAAAAAAACTATTCCAATGAGTAATTATTTACATTCAGACCTAACAGGTAAAGTAATCAACGCTTTCTATACTGTTTACAACAAGTTGGGCTATGGATTTTTGGAGAAGGTGTATGAAAATGCAATGATGATTGAATTGAGAAACATGGGGATTTCTGTGCATAAACAGTTCCCAATTACGGTGTATTATGAAGGAGAAGATGTTGGAAAATACTTTGCAGATATTATGGTAGAAGAGAAGGTGATTATTGAACTCAAAGCCCATTCTACTCTTTTAGAAGAACATGAAGCGCAGTTGTTGAATTATCTAAAAGCTACGGAAATTGAGGTAGGCTTATTGTTGAATTTTGGTAAAAAACCACAAATTGCTAGGAAAATTTTTGAAAATCGGTTTAAGTAGGATGGGACGCAGATTTGAATGATTAAACTGATTTTCACTGACAAAAAATCAGTTCCAATCATGCCTAATCAGTTCAATCAGTGTGCCGTCAACTCCAATTCTGGCACGACCTTCAATGTACTATATCCCCCACTCAAACGTTTCACCTGCACCTGAGTCCCAATCCTTTCCTTCAAGGCTTCGACATACGAAATAATACCAATCATTTTGCCCAAAGACTGTAGGTTTAAGGATGGGACGCGGATTTGAATGATTAAACTGATTTTCACTGACAAAAAATCAGTTTCAATCATGCCAAATCAGTTCAATCAGTGTTCTATCCCCAATTCTGGCACCACCTTCAAAGTACTATAGCTCCCACTCAAACGCTGCACCTGAGTCCCAATCCTTTCCTTCAAGGCTTCGACATGCGAAATAATACCAATCATTTTGCCCGAAGACTGTAGGTTTAAGGATGGGACGCGGATTTGAA
>JBGCDY010000561.1:0-3505 GCA_045105835.1 Chitinophagales bacterium | reverse complement strand
CTCAAATTCGTATTGAGCAAAGCCCCTTGCCTCCGCAATTCACTCGGATAAATCAATGACCAAGAATCAAAATAAGCTTGAGCTGCAAGACTAAGTTCTCGGTTGTTGTCTTTGGAAGCTTTGCTAAAATTCAGTCCTACTTGTACCGAATTCACATCGTATTCGTGCGATGCTCCAAGCGATACCCCAAAACTTTTGTTTTTGTCTGGCACGAGTCGGGTATAGCCCACATTGAAGTAAACACGAGAATCACTACTTGAAGCCGAAGAAACACGGGTATCAATATTGTCCGTTGAAGCGGAAGAATAGAAGTCAAAGCCTGTCATGACATTCAACCTACTTTTTTCATTCAAAGGCAAATTGACAATAATTGTGGAGGTATAATCCTGCAAAGCTTCCGTTCCTATTCCTCCCGTAACGGGTGAATGCTCGCCATCTTGGTCGTAATAACTGAACAAAATATTCATTTCGCCCTCTTCCAATGCTTTGGAAGGTGAATCCATCTCATTAAATGAATTGGAATCATTTGTTGTATTTTGTTGTGCAAAGGCATTGCAGCACATCAATAGGCTGCAAATCAATAGACAATGAGTTAATTTCAAAAGGTAAAAAGGTTTTGAAGTGATTGAATAAACAATGAATGAAGAAGCATCTACTTTCTAAGTAGGTGGTCAGAAATCAGGTGGTTATTTTGCATTTGAGTTTTCACCTAAAACAACCCTTAATTACAACCGCAGCCACCACCAACTTTGCCGCCATTTGCACCAGAAGCTCCTTCTCGGTAGGTCTGAAAATTGGTTTCATACATTTCAATTTTGCGTTTGCTCAACTTCATGTCCTCGTCATTGAGGTACATTTTTTGGTATTCCTTGACCGACACACAAGAGGTGAAGGTCAGTGCAAAACCAGCCATAAAAATTATTTTGAAGATTTTCATATTTCTATATTTTTTGATAATACTTCGATAAAATCCCATTTTCTACAATTCCTCCAATCACTCATAATAATTCAAAGCCAAATTTTCGGAAGTCTTGATTTCATTTTGGTCTGTTACCAGCAAACACTCAATTCCCTTCAATTGATTGACCAAATTCAGTCCTTCCTCTTCGCCCAACACAAAAACAGATGTCGCCAAAGCATCCGCCAATTCTGCATCAGGACAGATAATCGACACACTTTTCAAACCCGTCACAGGCATTCCCGTTCTGGGGTCAATAATATGAGCATAACGCTGACCATCAATCATCGCAAACTTCTCGTAATTCCCTGAAGTCACCACACCTTGATTCACAATACTTAACCACGAAAAAACCTTGTCTTTTTCGCCTGGATCAGCAATCCCAATCTTCCAAACCGTTCCATCTTCCTGCTCTCCCCACCCAATCAAGTCTCCACCTGCGCTGACCAATCCACTTTCAATGCCCATTTCTTGCATGATTTTCTTCGCACGGTTTGCCGCATAGCCTTTGCCGATTGCCCCAAAACCAATTCGCATTCCTTTTTCCTTCAAAAAAACGCTTCCTTCATTCGAGTCTAAAACAATGTTCTGGTAATTCACCTTTTCTACTGACGCTGCAACTGCTTCTTTTGTAGGCAATTTGTTCATTGAACCATCAAATTTCCATACCCGTTCCATCGAAGCAAAACTGATATCGAAAGCTCCTTTTGTTAGCTTGGAGACCTTCAATGCTCGGTGAATCAAACTATACAATTCCTTATCTACTTTAACAGCTTCCATTCCTGCTTTGCGATTGATTTCGCTTGTTTGTGAGTTTTCATCCCAAGAAGAAATTAATTTTTCGATGCGGCTCATCTCTTCAATCCCTGCATTGATGGCATTCCAAGCTACTTGTTTATCTTCGTGAACAGCCGACACTTCAAACCGTGAGCCCATCAATTTCAATACTTTTGTTTGGGTTTTTGAGGTTTGAGAATTGTCTCCCATTTTGGCGAAGCTCGCAAAATAAGCAATGTAGTTTTTCACCACATAATCCTTTTTGTAGCCCAGTTCACCCAGTCTTTTTCCATGATGGTCAATAACAATGATTGCAGGAAACGCGCCTTTGGAATTGTATTTTTCAGCCAATCCCTCATTGTGTGCTGTTTGTTCTTTGCTTAGTCGGTTCTTTTTTTGAGCAGGAAAATCCAATTCCACCAAGACCAAGTTTTTAGAAGCATATTGTTCAAAATCAGGCGTTTTCAATACTTGCTCCTTCAATTTCATACAAGGTTTGCACCAATCCGAGCCCGAAAATACTAACAGAATCGGCATCTGTGTTTTTTCGGCTTGTGCTTTTGCTGCTTCAATGTCGGTGTACCATTGAACTTCTTGGGCATTCACATGGTTAGCATTAAAAAGGGAGAGGCTTAGGAATAAACAAATAAGAGATTTTACTGCAAATAACTTCATAGAATAAAATTAAGGTTTAGGAATTCACATACACTTGTAGCTCGAAAATTGTTTTGTATGTTCATTGCAAATGTATGGTTCTATATCGTGAAAGCCTCTATGAATATTGCAGTCAATAATTATAGTGATTCAATAGAGCATTCACCTAATCACGACTAAATAATTGATTATCAATAATCACACATTTCAAAACAAGAGAAAGAGTCAATTTGAAGGTGTAAGATATTGGTATATTTTGTAAGATTTTTACTCCCAATTTCAAAATAAGAAAGATAAATCACTCGCTTCAATTTTAAGGCTTCTGAAGTTTTGTTTTGACAGGTTATTGATTCTAATGAAAGTAAGCCTTCTTCAAAGAAGAAAGCTCAAAAACCTCTGTCCTAAATATGGTATTTAATTTGGTTCATTGACAAAAATTGCGAAATGAGACTTCGGAAGTTTATCTTAAAAAACAGTTCGCTATTTTATTTGTGATAATCAATCTTTTCAAAAATCAAACTTCCAAAGTCTTTGTTGATATTGCAAAAATTGTCAAAGAACTTTTAATTTTATTGAGTGTGTCACAAATCGGTTGTCAGGATTTTTCTATTTCATAAGTTGCCCTGAAAGGGTAGGGTGTTCAAAAACTCGTTAGAAAGTTGCATCACTTTTTTTTGGTAAAACCGTTTCTAAGCTGGCTTTACTAAAGAGAACTAAGAAAAAAAGCACTGCATAAAAAGAGGTTACTTTTGAACACCCTACCCCGTTGGGGTTATTATTGCAACCGATTTGTGACACACTCAATTTTATTGGAGTTCAGTAGGTTTTTGATTCATTACCATCCTTCAAAGTCAAGCAAAGGAGTAATTATCGCTTTTTTCACGGCAAAATTATTTGGAAACAGAATAATTAGTGTAATTTAGGTTTTTATTTTGGGAGTGTTCATCCATTTGTGAATTAACTATTTTAACACAACATTCCAAACTTACTGATACGACAATATGGAAAACATTTTTTTCTTATTAATATCTTTTGTAGCCTTGTACATTTTGCTCCTAATCGGGAACCGCAAAATGGGCGAACGGTACGGGCAACACTGGTGTGTTTACTGGGCGA
>JBGCDY010000560.1:0-6682 GCA_045105835.1 Chitinophagales bacterium | reverse complement strand
TCCATATTTGAGGATTGTTGGTGTCCGAAAATTCGAGGGCATTGCTGACCAAGTTTTGCAGGAGTTGCCCCATTTGGCTGCGGCTCACGCTTACTTTTGGCAGACTTCCTACATGCACTTTTGCTTCTTTTTGTCGGATGTTCAGTTGTAGGTTGGCAAGTGCGACTTCCACGATGTCTCCCATTTTGACCGATTCCTTTTCGAGTTCCTGTGTGCCTACTTTGGAGTAGGTGAGGAGGTCGTCGAGGAGTTTGTTCATTCGGGTAGTCGCTTCGGTGATGAATCCCATGAATTCTTGCGCTCCCTCATCCAACTTGTTGGAGTATCTGCGGTGAAGCAGGGAAGTATAAGAGCCAATCATTCGGAGGGGTTCTTTGAGGTCGTGTGAGGCGATGTAGGCAAACTGTTTGAGCTCCTTATTGGAGTCTTCGAGCTTTTGGTTTTGCAGCTCGATTTGTTTGTTTTTTGTCTTTAGGGTTCGGTTGAAGTTGGCTTGCAGGTCGTTCACCTCTGCCAATTGTTCGTTTTGTTCTTGGATTTGTAGGTTTTTGCCTGCCATCAAATCACTGTACCGTTTTTGACTCTTGTAGTAGTAGAAAAAGAGGAAAGAGGTGAAGAGTAGGAAAGCGACTAAGACAATCAGAAAGTACGTTTTCCAAGAAGCGATTTCTTTGTTTTTCCCCAGCAGTTCATTTTCCTTTTTGAGCAATACGATTTCCTGTTCTTTTTTGCCGACCTCATAGCGTGTTTTGGATTGCGCCATTTCTTTGAGCGTGTTTTCGTTCATAATGGAATTCTTCAATTCCGTATGTGCTTTGAGGTAGCGAAATGCTTCGGCTGTATTGTTGCTGCGTTCGTAGGCAATAGACAAAGATTGATACGCTTCTGATTTTCTGTGTTTTGCGTCAATGGCTTCTGCCAATTCGAGTGCTTCATTGAAGAATCGGAGTGCCTGTTGGGTTTCGTTCATGTCTAGGTGAACAAATCCCAAGGACTGCAATGTGGGTATTTCATCGAATTTGTCTCCAATCTCTTTTTTGTAGAAAAGTGCTTTTTGATAGTAATTCAGAGCTGTCTCACAGTAGCCCAAATCGTAGTAATCTGTTGCGGTGTTGTGCAGCGCATAAGCGATGCCTTCCGTATAGTTCATTTTCTCCGCCAATCGAAGTGCTTCAAGATTTAGGTCAAGAGATTTGTCGATGTGTTGCAGACGGTTGTGAACACTTCCGATGGCTCCCAAACAGGAGTAAATGCCGATGCTGTCTCCTACGTTTTCGACGATTTGCTTGGATTTGGAGTAGTTTTGAAGTGCGAGTTCAAAATTTTGTTGGAAGAAGAAAATATTGCCAACTTCATAGAGTGATTTGGCGATTCCCAAAGAGTCGGAGGTTCGTTCGTAGATTTCCAAAGATTGCAGCTGGTAGCTGTATGCGAGGTCAAAGTCACCGATTTCTTGGTGAATGCTCGAAATCTTGCGGCATACCTTTGCTTGTAGTTTGGGAAAGTTGTGCTGTTGGATTTTGTCTAAACATTGAAGAAAAACGACAAGTGCAGCCTCTACATCGTTTTGTTTGAGGTGTTTTTTACCCAATTCATAGAGTGTGTTGACGGCTTCCTTTTCTTTTGCCAAAGATACAATACCCCGCTCTTGAGAGGCACGCGTTATAGGAGATGTATCTGTGTCTTGTGCCACAGCATTGGTTGGTGAGAAACAGATGCAGCACAAACAAAAAATGATGAGGAACCAATATAAGTGGGGCTTATACATTTTTCAATGTTTATAGTTGTTGTTCGTTTAGAATGATAGTTTAATAGACTGGGGAAGGGTATAGGACTTAGTCTTGGTGGTTTGCATGACTAAAGCTATGAAATGGAGACTATGGACGAAAGATGTGAGATGTCGGAAATGAGATTTCAATTAGCTAACAATCAGCAGTGTATGATTTTTTCGCTGTATAAAATAAATGATTGATTGTCAATTTATTATGACTCACCTCTCTGTTCTCGCTTCTCTCGTCCAAAGTCTAATAGTCTTTGTTGTCTCTACAAAATGGTCAAAGAGCCTTCAAATCTTAGGCAACTCTGAACCAATGCATTTTTGAGTTTTTATTATTCATCTTTCCATCTTGGAGGGCTAGAGAGCCCCAATGTGCTATTCAGCTTATAAGCACTCGCTTTTCTGCCTCCTTTTAGATCTGTTTGTTTTTCTTCTGTAAGTGGCTTCACAGATTCTTCGTTTTGAATGTTATTCATCATTTTCATGGACTAGGAATTTTTAAAGTTGATAGAATATTGATGCAAATAAAAAAAAATGAAGGTTGTCTGAAAAATTCCGTGGAGAATCAAAAGACTACAATAGTCTGATTTCATAAAAGAATCATTATTAGCAAAATAGTATGCTAATTCTCTAAAAGATAGACTATTGTAGTCTCCCTTCACGGTTTTAGTCAAAGAACCAAAATGAATACAGACTGAACCCAATTGTCCAGCAATGTAATACAATGAAAAAACCAAGAAAATGATTTCTCTCTTTTGTGCGAGAAACCAAGAGTCGATAGTTTTGGGAAATATTAAGGTACTTAATTTTCTCAATGCACTCTAAGTAAGCCAAAGACTATACCAAAAAATGTGTTTGTATTGAAAGAACAATAGGGTAGGAGATAGGAATGGATGTATTGTAGGAAAACTATATTCAAAAAACTTATAGTCAGTTGTTTGAAGGTGATTTATTTTTCTTGCATCTTTTTGAAGCTTGGTGATGCTTCGCTTGACAAGTTTAGTTTTTTGTCGAAGGGTAGGGTGAAGTAAAAGGTAGCACCATCGTTTTTTTCTGACTCTACCCATATCGAACCACCATGTCTCTCGACGATTTTTTTGCAGGTAGCCAGTCCAATTCCCGTTCCTTCATACTCTTCACGGGTATGTAGGCGGCTAAACATTTCAAAGATTTTTTGTTGGTGTTCGGGATCTATGCCGATGCCATTGTCCTTGACCCCAAAAATGTACATTTTCCCGTTTTTGCGAGAGGTGATGTTGATTTCGGGATGGTCTTGATCCGAAAATTTGAGGGCATTGCTGATGAGATTTTGATAGAGTTGCCCCATTTGCGAGCGGCTCACCTTCACCTTTGGTAGGTCTTCTATATGGATTTTTGCCCCTTTTTGTTGAACGTTCAAACGTAGATTTGCCAACACACCTTCCAGTATTTCGTTCATGTTCACCCGTTCTCTCTGTTGATTGTGGGTGCTGATTCTGGAATAGGATAGCAAATCTTCTAATAAATTATTCATTCGGTGGGTAGCATCTACGATGTATCCCATGAATTCTTTAGCCCCCTCATCCAAGTTTTGGGTATACCTTCGTTGGATGAGGGAAGTATAAGAGCTAATCATGCGCAGCGGCTCTTTGAGATCGTGAGAAGCCACATAAGCAAACTGTTTGAGTTCCTCATTCGTATCTTCGAGCTGCTTATTCTGTTGCTCTATTTGAAGGTTTTTGGTCGCCAATACATCGTTGAAGCTTTTTTGGGAAATGTTGATTTCTTCGAGCTGTTTGTTTACAGCTTCCAACTGTTTATTTTGAAATTCGATTTGTTTTGACTTGTCTTCAAGTATCTTGTTATAACGCCTCTGGTTTTGGTAATAAAAATACGAAACCAATAATATGAGAATCAAACCCAAACTCAAACCCAACAAGGCTATACTCCGCAAAGAAGAAATCTCCTCATTTTTCTCCAATAGCTCATTCTCTTTTTTGAGGAAGCCGATTTTTTTCTCTCGTTTTTCTACTTCATAGCGGGTCTTCGCTTTTGCCATCACCTCTGCGGTGTTTTGGTTCATCACCAAGTCTTTGAGTTCTATATAAGACTTCATGTATTTGTAGGCATTGACATGATCCCCATTTTGTTCATAAGCACTTGCGATGTGTTGATAGACATCCATCCTACGGGTATCTGAGTCGATTTCTTCCGCAATTTTGAGTGCTTTTTTGAGGTAGCGAATGGCAGTTGGACGCATGCCCAAGTCCAAATAAACCGAACTAATGGCTCTAAGTGTGCCAACTTCCCCAAACCCATCGTTGCTTTTGCGTTTGTAGTCCAATGATTGTTTGTAGTAGTCCAATGCTTCATAGCAATAACCAAGTGAATGGTAATTGGATGCCACATTGTGTCGGGCATCCGCCTGTTGAGACTCGAATTTGTTTTCTTCCGCAGTTTTTAAACAAAGCAGATTGTATTTCAAGGATTCATCCACTTTGTCCAGTCTGTCATAGGCACTACCTATGGAGCCTATAGTAGCGATGACCAAAGGGGTGAGGTTGATTTGTGAGGCGATATACTTGCTTTCTTGATAGTGTTTGATGGCGGTTGGATATTGGTCTTGGTAGAAGAAAATATTGCCCAAGCCATAGTGAGCACCTGCAATGCGTGAAGAATCTTTCAACTCTTCGAAAATCTGCAATGCCCGCAATTGGTAATCATACGCCAATTCAAAATTGCCAACTTTCTGGTAAATTTTTGCGATGTAATTCAGCGTTTTTCCCAGCTGTTTGGGATCAGGACTTTTCAATTCCTGCATAATCTTGTTTGCCTTCAATAAATGCTCAAGTGCACTTGGGCTATTTTGCAGATAGTTGTGCATCACCCCTATTCGGTACAAATTGTTGGCGACCATTTTTTGATTGGAGGTCTCTTCTGCTATCTTCAAAGAAATTTTGTAAGAGTTGATTGCCTTCTCATAAGATTTTTCATAAAAATAATGATCCCCTATTTGGTAGTGGATTTCTACCAATTCGTTCTCAGAATTATCTTTTTCATATTGGTTGATTAATAATTGGAGGCTATCCAAATTAGCAGCCTTCAAAGAATCAGCAGATAATGAGAAAAATAAAAATGAAAAGTAGAATAAAATTATATGTAGGGCTTTACATTGCATTCAAAAAAAAATAGTCGAGGTTTAAGATTATAAGCTTTTGATAGTCATACTGCAAAAAAAATGCCACCTTGACAATAAGGTGACATTTTACTGGTTATTCAATTTTTTGTTATATGATTGTTAACCTATTTGATCTGGAGTCCAATTTACTACATTACTTCTTTTCGCTCCATTTTCTGCATGAATTTGAAGGGGTCATTTGGTTCGTAACCAACAGGACAACCGTTCTTACCATTCGCAATTCCACCACCTTTGAGTGTTTCTGAGTGGTTTGACTTCAATGTCTTTACTGTATTTGCTTGTACAAATTTTTGTAGGGTGCTCATAAGCCTTATGTGTTTTTAAATTAAAAAATGAGGGTTTGTTGGAATTATAGAGAAGCAATCAAAATGGGTATGGATTTACCCTGCTGCATCCAAATCTACAAACCTAAATGAATACACCCTATCCTAAGCAAATAAAATACCGTTTTTTGAAGTAGCTTCAAACTCAACTAGCCTTTCCAAAACTCCTTTGATGCCCAGATATTTGTTTTGAATAAAATATTAATTTATTTTTTTAAATAAAATGTTGATTGAATTGTTTTTAGATGGTAAAATGCTGCGAATATTTATTCGTTAAAAACGAAAATGATTCTTTAATTTTTTTTTTGAATGAAAAATGAAAGGTCATGAAGTATGATAATAACATGTTTTTTGAAAAATAATAAATTATTTTTTTTATAAAAAAAATTTTTAATGAAAAAAGGTTGTAACTTATGGGGTTACAACCTTTTTCTTATCGCACTATTCCAATCTACTTATACTATGGTAAAAGATATTTTTCGCTTAGATTTTTCTAACTTCAAAGGAGACCTATTCGGTGGTTTGACCGCAGGTATTGTAGCTCTTCCATTGGCATTGGCCTTTGGTGAACAAACCGAATTAGGTGCCATTGCAGGACTTTATGGAGCCATTGCCATTGGGATATTAGCCGCTTTTTTTGGAGGTACTCCCACTCAGGTGAGTGGCCCTACTGCTCCCATGACCGTTGTTTCGGCTTTGATTATTGCAGATGCCATACACTATGTAGGGGGAGATATGAGCCAAGCATTTCCAATTATCATGGCGACCTTTGTTATTGCAGGAGTTATTGAAGCCTTGTTTGGAGTTTTCAAGCTGGGGCGGTACATACGGTATTTTCCCTATCCCGTCGTGTCGGGCTTTATTAGAGGGATTGGGGGCCTCAGCATCATCACCCAAGTTTTTCCGTTTTTTGGGGTATCTGCTCCCGCAGGAGGTTCATTGGGAACGATTAAATCCATTCACAAAATCCCCGAAATAGTCAATTTTACGTCTATCATTGTAGCTACCGCTACGATATTGATTATTTATATTTTTCCAAAAATCACCAAAAAAGGGCCCTCTGCTCTTGTCGCATTGGTTGCCGTATCATTAGCCGCTTTATTCTTAGTACCCAATGATGCCATTTTACGAATTCACTCAGGCGGAGCGATTCCAACAGGTTTACCTGACCTGCAATTGGGATTCATCAAGGTTTTTGGAGACTTCGAGCACATGATGATTGTCTTTGAATATGCCTTCACTTTAGCTGCCTTAGGAGCGATTGATTCTCTTTTGACTTCGGTAGTAGCAGACAACATGACCAAAACCAAACACAAGAGCGACCAAGAGTTAATTGGTCAAGGAATTGGCAATATTGGTGCGGCACTTATTGGAGGGCTTCCTGGAGCAGGCGCTACAATGCGT
>JBGCDY010000559.1:0-4723 GCA_045105835.1 Chitinophagales bacterium | reverse complement strand
ATAGATACCTTCTCCAATCTACTTATGGCAGATACCCTCCAATGTGAAAATATGGAAGAATTGGAGGAAGTTGTCTCTACTTGGCAAAAAAGGTTTGAAGACGACACAAAGGCATTGGAGATTATTCAACAAGTTGCGAACAAACGAAAATTTTAACCCTCTTCAATAAAATTTCCCAAAAAAATCCCTCCACCTTTCCCAAATCTTTCCCACCTGTCGTTTCACAAGAATCGAAATCACATTTGATTCAATTCTTTCAAAATTATTAAAACCATGAAACGACACATCAATTCAATCTTGACAATGGCAGTTATTACCATTGTCTTCCTACTCTCAAATTCTTTATTCAACAACACTCAAGCCCAAAACATTGACCCAAACGCATGGTACAAAATGAGTACCAAGTGGCAAGGACCAAACAAATCTATGGAGGTAGTTAACGGTAAACCGATACTGCGCTCCAACTCCAATGAAAACAGTCAATTGTGGAAATTCCAACCCGCAGGCAATGGATTTTACCGCCTTTTGAACAAAGCCAAAGGACCAAATAACTGCATAGACATCCTGAATGATGGCAAAAACAACCAACCAGCTTTTCGCCCCAAAGGTAATTACAGCGGACAAATGTGGAAGATTCAGAACGTTGGAGGTGGCTATATTCGCTTAGTCAATAACTGGCAAAAAGGCAAATCATTGGACATTCAAAATGCGGGAGCCAAAAACCGTGTTTGGTTGGCAAAAACAGGTAATTACAGCGGACAAATGTGGAAACTTAAAAAGGTGAATCCCAATAATCAAAACGAACCAACTCCAAGGAGTACTACTATTTTAGCCGTGCATTTGAACCCTTGTCGGATATTAGAGAAAGGAAATCCTTTGAAACTGGCACAAATGGGGATTCCAACGCAGATCTATAATCAGTTGAAGGAAATGACTTGTAATAAAAGCTATGTATTGGAATTGAAAGTTGGCAATCAATTGAATACAAAAGGGAAAGCCCTTTTTAATGGTTTCCGCAGTTATTTTGCCACTCAACATTCTGGAAGAAGTTTTGACAATTATTTTACCGACATTTATGAAAATTGGGAATGGAGAGCAGATTTTGACGACTATACCGAAACATTGGGAAATCAATATACAGCAGCCGAAATCAAGGGACTCGAAAATAAAATAAAAGAATGGATGAACAAGCGAGCCGCTATCCTCCAATTGTTTGAAGATTACAAAGACAGCTACATCACACCTATTCATGACTATGCAGATGATGACTTAGAAAACATAGCCGACTTGATGAACCTCCAAAATGAAGACAAGGCAGCGCAAATGCCCAAACCAGATGCATGGACTTTGTTCAACAAAATACTTGGAACATTATTGACTTTTCCAGGAGCAGGTAACATGGGAATGGCAACACCTGTGAAAGTTGGAAAAGGAATAGCAGACATAGCTATGTATTTAATGGATACCTATGTGGGAGAAGTAGACAATACCGTTGTGGCAAGCGGCAACCAGTTGATTGTCAGAACCAATGATTTGCGCTCTAAATTATCTGATAGCAAAGGTATTAGTTTGTGGGTAGCAGATTCTTACAAAAGAATCCTATTGAGTAATCTCCAAGGTTTGATGACCTATAAAGCAACCCCTTCTCACAGTCAGGCGTTTGCTAAAGCCATCCAAGATGGGCAAAAAACAGCAAGAGCAAATTTTCAGAAAGAAATTTGGACAGTTTTATTGCCCACCAAGGGCTTCATTGTATCGCAGTATGTCAGAGACATGAAAGACGCAAACTGTAAGCCTCCATCTGATAAGAGTGACGATAATTATTTGGCATTTAGCAGGTACTTTGTAGATGCAACCTTCAAACGCCAATATTACTACTTCAAGTGGGTACTCAAAGTAGGAACTTTCGACGACCCTGCTGACTTACAAGATGGAGGAAACGATGGCTTTGGAGGAAAATTGGGTTACTCCAACTTACGAAAATACTTCAATGCCCAACAGCTTTTCCAACTACTTAGCAAAAAAACCTATCACAAAGTAATTCATCGGAGTCCAATAGGCACAGCAGCAATGGCAAGTGATTGGATTACAGATACAACTATCGACACGTACTTATCCATCTCTTCGATTGGGCAGAAAAAAGTTAAGAATGCCCAACAGATTAAATACATCTATTTCAAGCCTGATTGCTATGGCTATCGTGGCAAAAACAAAACAGATAATTCCCATAAAAATGAGCAGCATCCTACAGACAAAATGAAACAAGGTTGGGAGGATTTTAAAGATGACACTAAATTTTTCTTTGAAGGAAAAGCAATCGTCAGTGAATTTCCACAATTCTACATCACACCCTCACACAACAAAAATATGTGCATAGATGTCGATAGCAATGGCAACAAAAACGGTACAAAGATTCAGCAATGGAATTGTAATCAATCAGATGCCCAAAAATGGGCAGTAGTACCAGTAGATAAAGGCTATAATAATTTTCGCTTGGCAGGTGTAGGAAGCGGGGGCAAGTTCCTGACAGTTAGATCCAACAGCAAAGAAAATGGCGCAAAAGTTCACCTTTGGAGGCACAACCCTACTCAACCCAACAACGAAATTCTGATTCTTGAAGTACTTGACTACAACCTCTTTCGCCTAAAATTCAAGCACAGCAATAAGTACCTAACCGTTTTGGGCAGCCCACAAGGACGTGACCCAAGTATTGCTGGACAAGCTTGTGAGCAAAGAGATTGGGGAAATCACGCCAATCAAAAATTCCACTTCACCGCTGTCAAGTAGATGGAACAAAAGTGGCAAATAAAAAAGTAAAAGGGAATTAATTTTAATTGATTTAGGGATTGAATACCTTCAAGGTATTTGATCCCTTTTCTCTTTTCCCCTCCAATACAGCCTCTCAAATTCAATAGTTGCAACAGCACGATTTTTTCCCTATTTTTACAAGACCAACCATTTCCACTCTGCTTGACCGTCATGCAAATCATTTTTTCTTGTGAAACAACAGCAAAACCTTCTCCAACAAGCCAAGCAGTGCTTAAAATCCCAAGAATATGCACAAGCAGAGACATATGCTTTGGAACTAAAAGAAGCAATCAATGACGTAGAGACAAATCCTGCCTTGTTTACCAGTGCAGTAGAAGCATTGATGGATGCTTACATTGCCCAGCAGAAGCATGATGCCTTAATCGAATTGGCAATCACATTGGAGGAAAAACTACCACAACTGAGAACAAGCTACCCGAAATTTGCCTCTGTTTACTACAAAAAATGTGCGCAATCCTGTTTCTATGTTGAACAATACGAAGCCTCCAAAGCATGGTTTTACAAGGAAATCACCCATTGTGAGTCATTCAAAACCCAACTAAGCAGCGAGTTGGCACTTGCCTACTACAATGTCGCCATACAGTATTACCGCCTGAATCAGACCCCTCAATCACTCGAATATACCCACAAAAGTCTCAACCTGAAATTATCGCTCAACGACACCAACAAAAATTTACTTGTCCGAATATACGGTCATTTGGGCAACTGTTACAGCAGCCTGAGCCTGCGCAAAAAACAACTACGTTACTACCAAAAGGCTCTACACGTTTGCCAATACGCCTCGCAGCTTGACCCTAGAGTAGAACAAATTATCCACTACAATTTGGCACACGCTTACAGTATATTGGGCAATGTTTCTCAGAGTTTACAAGCCTATCAAGAGCTATTGGCAAGGGAAGATTTGGAGGATGACCATGTAAAAAGCCTTGCCTACATGGGCTATGGAAATTTATTAGTAGAGAAACAACTAGAGGAAGGCTTAAAATATCTCCACATTGCCCTGCCTTTAGTAGAAGGTCGGCAGCGTATTCAAGTCTATCGCAGTATAGGCGTGGCATATCTAAACGCCCAACAGTTCCAAAAAAGTTGGGATTACTTAAAGAAAGGGCGTGCATTGGCCCAAGAAATCTTTGGCAGCTTTCACCACCTACAAGTAAGCATACTTTCCAATATGGGAGGTGTTTTATTGAATAAGGGAGAATATGAACAAGCATTGTCCTATTTCCAAAAAGGTTTGGGTGCATTTCATCCTTCCTTTCAAGAGCAAGATATATCCCAAAATCCACCTATTCCGTTCCTCTTGCAATTCTATGACAACTTTGTTTATTTGCTGAGTGCCAAAGCAGAAACACTCACAAAATGGTATCAACAGACCCAACAAAAGGAGTATCTGGAAATCGCCTTGGCAACTTACGACCGCCTCTTTTCTACCATCCAACAGAAAATGAGCAATGACATAGAAGAAAGCAGCCGAATAGTACTACTGAACTATCAAAACCGCCACTTTTCTACCATTTACGAACAAGCCTTATCCACCGCATTGCTTTCAGAGACTACAAAATTCTTTGACTACTACGAACAAAACAAAGCCATCGTTTTGGCGCAGGGCTTGAACGAAAAAAATGCCATTCCTGAAGCCTATATTCTCACCGAAAGACAATGCCGCAAAAACATCGCTCAGCTAGAGGTAGAACTCTTCCAATTGGAGGGAATGGATGAAACTCTCGACCAAAAACAGCAATTAGAAACTGCTTTATTTGAAGCCTATCAAACATTGGAGGAGTTGATTTCTCAAATGGAAACGGAATTTCCAGAATACCGCCGCCTCAAATACCAAAGCTCCAAAGTCACCTTACCCGACCTCCAATCTTACCTCCAATATCAAAATCGCCCC
>JBGCDY010000558.1:0-4659 GCA_045105835.1 Chitinophagales bacterium | reverse complement strand
AAGTCAAAAGCCTGCCTCTTTCAAAATGATTTTTGTCAATACAATTGGTATATAGAGTGTTTGCCCTTTGGAAATACTTCAAAGCAGATGCATAGTTATTGATAACATAATATCTTCTACCTAAATTAATTATTGAGTCTATTAATTTAGGATGATTATTTCCCCATAATGCTTCCCTGATTTGAAGGCTTTTTATAGAGTAATCAAGTGCCAACTCATAATCTCCTTTTTGAGAAAAACAAGTGCTTAGGTTTGCAAGGTTTGAAGCTATCCTTGGGTGAGTGTTATCTAAATGCAAATTTAGTATTGTGCTTGCTTTGTAATAAATGCTGATTGCTTGGTCATAATCGCCTATGTCTTGATAACAAGCTGCCATGTTTTCAAGTGCATTGTTTATTCTTAGGTCATTACTATCATAATATTTTTGAAAAATAGCAAGAGCTTCATGATGTGTACTGATAGCAAGCTCATACTCTCCTTTATCTTCATAACAAACACCAAGATTACTAAGGCTTTCTGCTACCTTGATATCATCTCCACAGGTTTTGCGGATTTTATAGGCTGTTTGAAGGTAAGCAATAGTAGGGTTGTAGTCCCCTTTGTACCAATGACAAATGGCGAGATTGTTCCAGCTTTGTGCAATCTGAATGTTGTTTTCTTCGAGGTATATTTTGCCTGTTTTTAATACTTCTTCTAAAAATTCTATTCCTGTATTGTATTCTCCCAAATTACACAAATTTCTGCCTTTTAAGTTATTCGCCTCTACCCACTTTTCCCACTTCTCCCATCGCTCATAAATGGCACTCGTTTTCTCCAATACTTCAATAGATTCCTTGTATTTTACTTTTTCAGTTAGTTTTTCACCCTCTTCAAAATATTGTTTTGCCAATTGAAGTTCTTCTTGTTTGGTCATAAATGTTATTTTTTTGAAGAATGATGAGTATTCAAAATACGATTTATTTGTGAAAGTAGAAAAGGTGTTGCCTTGTAAAAGACACCACCTTTATTATTTAAGTATGTGGACAAAATTAGATTGAATCAATAAATTCATCAATAGCTTGATAGAGAATAAATTTGAATCTCTCATCTCGCTTCTCTTTTCTGTCTTCCTACTTAAGTGATATTATCCTAATCGCTAGTTGGAAGTGCAACTCTGGGTGAAGACTCTCCCCTTGTGTCTACTTGATTGATTGTACCTTGCTTTGATCGGATTATTTTATCATTTTGGATGATCCACGATTCATCTACGCCTGTATTAACAATCCAAAATTTTGTTAAATCTTCATTTACCACAATTAAGGTCAGAGTTGATGCTCCAAAGGCATTGGCAGCAAAAAGTATGGGATTAAATTCAAGATACCTTGATTTGTATTCATCTGATTGCTCAGCAGTATCTATTGCAAGGTTCGCAAGAGACTCTTTGGGGTCATTTTTAATATCAAATAGCGCCTTAACTATTCCAAGTGGACTGTATTCTACCACCAGTTTGTGTTTAGAAGGAGGTATTTGTAATGCTGCTTTTTTGAATAATTTATAAACAGATTTTGGTAGTTTTATATCTGTGGCAGCAGCCAAAGCTATGTACTTGTAGTAGTTTGCATTCAAGTTGTGCATATTGTCAACAAGCAAACCTGTAATCATTCCACCAGTAATGTTGGTTATAGACCATTTTACCTCTGTCGTCCATCCGATATATAAGTTTTCGCCAGTATGGTTGGCAACATGAATTTTTTTGTCGGAAAAAGGATTCCATCGGTTGCAGTTATTGTTCCATTGAGGGTCAAAAATGGTTCCATAGGTCTTGATACAATAATCAGCCCCTGCTAATTCAATAGACATATCGAAAATATCTACCCAATCAAAGACTGCAGAGGCTTCGCCTACGATTCTTACATTTTTAGCATCGGCAGGAACATGTGTTGACTTGTAGAATCCCAAGGTAACATCGCCACTTTCCCATTGAAGTCTACCATTGTAATATACTTTGTATTGTGCAACATACCCACTTTCATTGAAAAATTCAACTTTTAAATCACGGGTTTCTTCAAGCCATGTTGGGATTCCAATTGGAACAACGTAGGTTTCAGGGAACAGTTCTACGGGTTCATTACTCCTGTCTTTCTTTGGTGTAGTTTTATCCACTATAGGAGTCTTGGGTTGCTCGATGAACTCGAACAGCATGGTGTTTGGATTGAAGTTCTGATTGAAAAATGCTTGAAATTCACCAGTCTTAGGATTTACCCCGATGTAGTGATTTTTCCCGTTTTGAAGTGCTGAAACAATCTTAATTTTTCCTCCTACATCTATTAATTTATATTTGCTGTTATCAGCAATATCTTTACCACCTATGGATTCTAACCTATTTGAACCGTTTTTGATAGAAAAGTAGGGCCACTTACCATTTTTATTGATGGCATAATAATCATTGCCCTTATTTTCAAATTGCCAAGCATAATACTTTTCACTACTATTGCTAAATTTCAAATAATAGTGTCCAACTCTATATTTACCATTTACTTTATCTCTATCTATAGAAAGTATTTTATTTGGTTTTTTTGCCAATTGAATGCTATAATTTACATTGGGTTTGGGATGAAATACCTTTTCTATAGTTTTCCCTTTCACCAACTTAAACAATATCCTATCCCCCTTATCTCCATTTCTCAACACTACATTTTTATTGTCATCACTTACACCCAAATAGAGATTTTTTCCCATTGCTGAAACTATTTTGACATAGCCATTTCCTGCATCCAATAGTTTGAATCTTTGGGCATTGTTGCCATTCTTTTCCCATAGATTCACATTGGATTGGTCGGTTGTTTTGGCATAATAAACATCCAATGCCATACCCTCTTTCATAGCCGTTTCGATACGATAGAAACCATCACCTGCATTGACAAAAAAGAAGCGTTGGTTGTGATAGCCTTCATCATTACCACCATACAATGTGATATTCGTGCCATTTACTATTTTAGCTCCATGAACATCCAAGTTTTGATGCCCTGCTGCTTTCGATTTCAGAACGTACAAGGTGTTGGGTGTAGGAGTGATAAAAGGATTTACTGGAGTAGGTGGAGCAGGAGGAGTAACGGATGGTTTTGGATTTTCAATAGTATTGCTCTTCACCAGCATAAACAAGGTTTTATCTCCTTTGTGTCCATTCCTCAATACTATATTTTTATTGTCGTCGCTTGTGCCTAAATAAAGCCCTTGTCCCATTGCAGAAGCAATCTGAACATAGCCATTGTCCATGTCCAAGAGTTTAAATTTTTGGGCAGGAGTGCCATTGGTACCCCAAAAAATAGCATTTGAGCCATCTACAGTTTTTGCCAAATGAATATCAATTACCATCTTTTGTTTTGCGAGAGGTTCTATAAAATAATAACCTCCTCCTGCATTCACAAAACGAAATAATTGGTCGTTGCGACTATCGCTAGAAGTGCTATTGAGTCCGATTTTTGTAAGCGTGGCATTTCCATGCTTAAATTTCTGTCCATTTACATCCACATTTTGATGCCCTGCTGCTTTGGATTGCAGAATATACAGGCTATTCGGAGTAGGGGTGAAAATTTTCAAATCAGGTTTTGGAGCAGTTGAGGCAATGGGTTTTCCCTTCACCAACTTAAACAAGGTTCTATCCCCTTTGTCTCCATTTCTCAATACAACATTCTTGTTGTCGTCACTTACACCCAAATACAGGTTTTGACCCATTGCAGAAACTATCTGAACATAGCCATTCCCTGCATCAAAAAGTTTGAATTTTTGGGCATTATTGCCATTCTTTTGCCATAGGTTTACATTGGATTGGTCTGCTGTTTTGGCTTGATAGACATCCAAAGCCATGTCTTTTTTCATGGCTGTTTCAATGCGGTAATAGCCATTCCCTGCTTCTACAAAATGGAAATTTTGATTTGGATTCTTGGTTTCTCCCCATATCAATACGTTCGTACCATTACTTGTTCCAGAGCCTGCTACATCTATGTTTCGATGTCCTGCAGCCTTTGACTTTAAGGCGTACAGTGTGTTAGTAGCAGGAAATAATGGAGTAGTGACAATGGGCTTAGGCGGTGGTGTTTGACGAGAATTGTGCTTCTTCCAAGAAGAAGCATTGATTCGCAATTTTCCATTAGATCCACAAGCGTTTTCAAGTTGCTCTAATTTTAATTGATTCCCACTGATAGAGACCTTGAAATAAGAATATGTTTTTGCTTTTGGATATACCTGATAACCAGCTGTATTGATAGGGTCATTTGTTGATTTAGAAGCAAAATGACTGTAATTTAACACCTCTATATGACGTTTATCTAAATCCACAATGGCGTTCATCTTAGCCGTTAGGTTGTAGCAACTGGTAAAAAGGTTCAGGTCGACCGAGTATTTACCTGTATTATTTCCTCCAAAATTGGTAATAACTGTTGCCTGTTTGGTACTGAGCATTTGTCCTTGTGGAATCGTGCCATCTTTATCAACAGTAGGTGTTGGTGTTGGTGTTGGTGTTGGCGTAGGGCTTATCATTCTTTCAGCCAATACCTCAAAGTTATTTCTCTCTACAATTTCTCTTCCACCCCAACCAAAATTACAGATGGCAGACCTTCTCCTTCCTCTATTACTTACATACATTACTTTACCAGGATGAACTCCCAAATCCTTACCACT